>SKVE01000439.1 GCA_007129635.1 Planctomycetaceae bacterium | reverse complement strand
GGCATCGTTGGTGATCAGGCTGCCGCCGGGCGCCAGGTAACGGGCGATGACCGCGAACGGTGGCAGCGGGTTCTCTCGCAACGCCCCGTCTAACGCTCCGAAAAAGGGATTATTGTCGGCTCGCGACTGGAGTTGCTGTCGCGTGGTGTCGCCCGTGGCCAGTTCGTACAGCAGTCGCAACGATTCTTCGGGTCGATCGAAAGCCAGCATGCCCGGGGTGTCGCCTCCGGCTTGACGCCGAATCCTGCTGGCGATCAACTTGTAGTCCAACTCGTTTGCCAGCGATCCGGATACCCGACCACGGGTGACCATGGCATGTTTTAACAGATCGCTGCTGTCAGACATCAGCAGGTAATCGTCCAGGATCGCGATTGCGGGATCCGGTTCGCGCAGTAACGGCCGGTCGGGGCCATCGTCCGTCGGGCGTTGAACTCGAATGCTCCAGTACTCGTTGCCGCCCAGTGCCTGCCGTTCCAGTTGGCCGGGAAACTGATCGATTAACTTCTGCAGCGTTTGACGGAAGGCTTTCGGATCCTTCAGTTTTAGGCCCAACAGGTTCGATCGGCTGTTCAATCGTGCCGGGCGGACCATCCAGGAGACGATCGTCACGCGGCCGTCCAATGCCGCCAGCAAGTCCTGTTCGAACGGGATTCCCAGCGGATCCGACACCCGCCGATCGACCTCGCGATCCAACGCTCCTTCGCCTCGGATCGCATCGAACAGCGTCCGCAGCGCGTTGTAGCTGGTTTCGAAGTCCCAGTTCAAGCTGGTGTAGGACACGGCATCCGCCGGAACCCACGGTTCGGGAGTCAGATTGCCGCCGCGCAAGGCCAGGATTTCGACCACGCCCTTTCGCGGACTATCCAGCATCAGATGCACGTGCGTGACGTTATCGTATTGTTCGGTGGCCAGTGCCACGCTGCCGCCCAGTCCACGCACCCCGTCCAGCCCGAGTGCGGGCAACAGCGCGATGACCGCCTGGCCTGCCAGACTGCCTCGAGCGATCCGTTTGGTCAGCTCCAGCGGATCGATGAAAAAGGTGATCTGCGGCGGTTCCTCTTCGTCGCCCGCACATCGCTTCATGATCGCGGTAAAGTTTGTGTTTTCGGATAATCGAGGAGTCGGTCGGCCATCCCACGCATCGACCATCGACTGGATCACCTGGGAATTGGAACCGAGGACCAGCGTCCCATCACGCTGGACGTACGCCATTTCGCGGCGTTGTCCGCCTGGCAGGGCGTTGACCACCATTTCCGTGCCGTCCAGGTCTTGGACCGTCCGCACAGCACCCTGCTGGAACAGACCGAACTCTGCCTGTTCTAAAACCTTGTCGACAGATGGCATCTGATCGCCTGCATCGATCAGCAGCACCACGGCGGGGAAGCCTGTTTCGGGGGCCACCAGTGCCAAACACGTTTCGCCCTGCGGGATCGACAGCAGATCCTGCAAGGGGACCCCCAGCAGATCTTCCAATTGGCCCGTGGCTTCGACTAGCGACTCCCACAGATGGTCTAGAAGCGGTCGGACTTGTTCGTCCTGACTGATGCGGCCGGCCGACGTTTCCTGAAACCGTTCGATCAGATCGGGCATATCCGCGATTCGCAGATACAGCAGGGTATCTTTCGGCAGCAATCGGGGGGCAGCCGGCCGCTGTGCCTGTGCCGACTGACAAATCAGGGCGACACTCAAAACGGCTGCCATCCAATAGGGAACCAGCGTTCGGCAAAAATTGATCTTCATGCGACTGCTCCGGCAAAATCCATGGGGTTGTATGCGTTTGCATCCAGAATGCGAAATCCGTTATAATCAATAGTACCAGGACATGAGGGGCAAAGTTTGCGAACCTGTTGGAAAACCATCCGAATCGTGCGTAGAATGATGCCGGGTTTTGGCCGTGCCTTCCAAAGTGCACCACAAACGTGCAGATTGCCGCTTTCGGCGGTCGATGCTGAAGAAATAAAGGCAACTGCTTTGCGTCACGATCTTGGGTGGGATCTCCTAGCGACGATAGCAACGAATGGCGAAACATGTGGTTCGCTGGCGTGTTAGGATTCAATGGGGGAATGTTTGCGGATTCAGAGTGAATAAAGGAGATCGCCATGCGTCGTCATCTATTTTTTCCTATAGTCGCCATCGGCAGCTTATTCATCGCGAGTATCTCGGTTCAGGCTCAAGCCCCACGCACCACAACCCCTCAGCAGGCCACCGGACAACAGGCGGTTGGCCAGCAAGAAAGTCTGGGCATGATCCCCAGCGATGCGCGGTTTCTGCGGGATAACCGGGAGGCCGGGCAAATCGTCGGTGGGACCGCGGTCGGGGTGGGTGCGCTTCGAGACCAGACCGGTCAGGCGGGCCAAGCGGGTCAGATGATGCAAGGATTCCAGCGCACCCAGACTGGATTCAACATGGGTGGATTCAACGCTCGAGGTTTCAACCAGTTCGGCAACATGGGCCAAATGGGGCAGTTGGGTCGCATGTTTGGTGGGGCAATGAACACTCGCGGCGCTCGCACGCGTGAGAATCTGAGAACGTCCGTCGAGTTGGGTTTTCAAGCGCCTGCTGCCCCAACCCCGACTGTGGTCAGCAGCCGGGTCCAGAATCG
>SKVE01000741.1 GCA_007129635.1 Planctomycetaceae bacterium | reverse complement strand
TACTTTCTTGGCCAGGCAGCCTGAGAACTCTCGCCCGGCGAGCGGGGAGGATCTTCGTACTTTCTTGGCCAGGCAGCCTGAAAACTCTCGCCCGGCGAGCGGGGAGGATCGTTCTCAGCGGAACGGAAATCGGCACTCCAAAAGATTCAAAATCTGGCGAAAATCGAATAAATTGAACACGCCACTCCCGACCCCGTTGCGTCCACCATCCAAGGCTACCTCAATTGACAAGAAACGCCTGGCCGGGTGCTTAGATGTTAGGGCCAGGGCGGTCGGCCAAGCGTATGGTTGCGGAGCGGGGCACGCTCGGATATCGTTAGCGATTGATCTTGCTTGTGGGGTATTTCAATCACTTCTTGGGAGATGCAGCGATGAACCGATGGGTCTCGATTCAGGTCAAGTTTCTTGCCGTGGTGGCGGTGTTTTGGTCAGCTCCGATCTTGGCCGAGGTGCGTCTGCCATCGATTCTGGGCGATCACATGGTCGTGCAACGCGATCGCCCGGTGTCACTTTGGGGCTGGGATGACGCTGGCGCTGGCGTGACAGTGACGTTGGGCCAGGCGAGCGCGACCGCGACGGCCGACGCCGATGGCCGCTGGATGGTGCAGTTGCCCGCGATGGCCGCCGGGGGGCCGCACACCATCACGATCGAAGGCACCAGCACCGTAACATTGAAGGATGTGCTGGTCGGCGAGGTCTGGTTGTGCTCGGGCCAATCGAATATGGAATGGACGGTGCTGCGGTCGGCCAATCCGGCGGAAGAAGTGGCAGCGGCCAACCATCCGCTGATCCGTCACATCAAGATCGGCCGCGCACCGACGGAGACGACGCAAGACGACGCACCGGCGGGCGGTTGGCAGGTCTGCAGCCCCGAAACGGCCGGTAATTTCACGGCGGTCGGGTACTACTTTGCTCGGCATCTGAACGGCGAACTGCAGGTTCCGATCGGCTTGATCGGCTCCAATTGGGGCGGGACTCGGATCGAGCCGTGGACGCCGCCCGTCGGATTCCAGAACGTGCCCGCCTTGAAGGAAATCGCGGAGAATCTGGAAAACCTGCCGGCGAAGACGGCCGAGGGTCGAGTCAACCATCAGTCGCCCCTAGCGCTGTACAACGGCATGATCCATCCGTTGCTTCCCTTCGCCATCCGCGGTGCGATCTGGTACCAGGGCGAATCCAACAACGGGGAAGGCATGTTGTATTACGAGAAGATGAAGGCCCTGATCCATGGTTGGCGTTCCGTTTGGAACGATCCCGAGATGCCATTCTACTACGTCCAGTTAGCGCCGTATCGCTACAAGGTGGACCCCGAGCGGTTGCCGGGGATCTGGGAAGCCCAGCTCAAGACGCTGGAAGTCCCCCACACCGGAATGGCGGTCACGGTGGACATCGGTGACGTGACGGATATTCATCCGCTGAACAAACAGGATGTGGGGAAGCGGCTGGCGTTGTGGGCGTTGGCCAAGACGTACGGCCAGTCGGACCTGGTCCACTCGGGACCGCTGTACCGGTCGCTGGAAATCGAGGGCGGCCGAGCCATTATTTCCTTCGACCACGTTGGCGGCGGGCTGGTCTCGCGGGATGGTCAGTCGTTGAGCCATTTCCAGATCGCGGGCGACGATGGCCAATTCGTTGAAGCACAAGCGGAAATCGTCGGCCAAACGGTCGTCGTTTCCGCCGAATCGGTGCCACAACCCGTCGCCGTCCGCTTCGGTTGGCACCAGGAGGCCGAGCCGAACCTGTCGAATCGCGAGGGTTTGCCCGCATCGCCCTTCCGGACCGATTCCTGGTAATCCTCACGGAGAAGAATCATGCTCCGTTTATTCCGCGGGAACCGTCCAGGGTTCCCGCACGTTTGCGGGTGTATCCTGATCGTCCTGGCGACCGGCTGTCTCCAGGCGGCCGAATCGCCTCGCGAGCAAACGCGACCGCATGGCCGCCGCGTCCCGGTCCCCTTGGACGCGATCCGGGTCGACGACGGGGATACGATCAAGATCCTCTGGAAAGATGAGCCGGTCGAGGTCGTGCGGATCTTGGGCATCGATACGCCGGAGACGCAGCACATCGAGCACGATCTGCCGTTCGACCAACCGTTTGGCCCCGAGGCCACCGCGTTTGCTCAGGGAGTCTTCGCGATGGCCGAGCGGGTCGAGTTGCTGCGAGCTGCGACCGTGGATCCTTACGATCGAACGCTGGGCTACGTGTTCGTCAACGATCGGAACTATTCGGTCTTGGTACTGCAGGCGCGATTGGCGGTCGAAACGGTTTCGGTCTTCGGTGACAACGGATTTCCGAGAGAGGCGGCTGATTGCCTGCGGGCTGCCGAGGCGGCGGGTCCGGTGCCGTTCGAGCCGCCGTACCTGTTCCGCCGCCGCATGCGCGAGGTCGCTCGGCAGATGCGAGCCGAGGGGCGATTGCCTCCGAAACGCAGCGACCGTTAAGGGTTGTTCAATGCCAAAGTAGTAGGCACACTCCGTGTGCCGTAACCTGCGGACGGCACACGGAGTGTGCCGTAACCTGCGGACGGCACACGGAGTGAACCGTAACCTGCGGACGGCACACGGAGTGTGCCTGCTACAATTTAGACAACTTATGCTTTTTG
>SKVE01000171.1 GCA_007129635.1 Planctomycetaceae bacterium | reverse complement strand
TTGTTCCGTACACGTGATCCTTCGGAGAAGATCTACCATGCCCATGGAACAAGCCATCGATCTGGGCCGCCAGGCGATGCTGATCGCGTTGATGCTGGGATCGCCGATCTTGGCGGTGGGGCTGATCGTCGCTTTCGGGATCGGAATCCTCCAGACGCTGACGCAGATCCAGGACGCGACGATCTCGCTGGTGCCCAAGATCGTGGCGATGATGGCCGCCATGGCGTTGCTACTGCCCTGGCTGCTCGCACGGTTGGTCGAGTATTCACAAATGCTGATCAGCGACATTCCCATGACGATCATCGGCCAGTGATTCAGGAGCATGAGCGGTGCCTATCGATCCGGGGCATTTTTTGGCGTTTCTGCTGGTCGCGATTCGCATCGGCGGCCTGGTGCTGGTCGCCCCGCTGTTTGTCTGTGCGCGGACATCGTGGGTCGCTCGCGGTCTGTTGACACTGGCCATTGCCCTGATGATCGCGCCGATCACGGAACCGTCTGCGGTGGTGGGACTGCTGGACGAACCCTGGGAATTGCTCAGCGCCGCCTGTCGCGAGGCCGTCTTGGGCTTGATGCTGGGGGCGACGGTCGTTCTTTTGGTTGCCGGCCTGCAGGCTGGCGGACAATGGATCGGGCAGATGAGTGGCATGTCGCTGGCCGAAGCGATCGATCCGGCCAGTGGTCATGCATCGACAGGGTTTGGCAAGTTGTTCGAGTTGACCGGCGTCGCGGCATTCCTGCTGACGGGTGGCCATCGCCAGGTTCTTGCCGCCCTGCTGGATACGTTCCAGTGGATGCCGCCTGGGCGAGTCGGTTTTTCTGATGGGCTGCTCACAACGCTGCAGCAGGTGGTGGCAGGCAGCTTCGAATTGGCACTGCGAGTCAGTGCGCCGGTCTTGGTGGCGTTGCTGATCAGTGCACTGGTCCTGGGCGCCGTCAATCGGCTCGTCCCCCAGATCCACACCCTGTCTTGGGGCTTTCCTCTGAATATGACCGTCGCCATGGCGATGATCTTCCTGACGCTGGGCGGTGTCACATGGATCTTCCAGGATCATGCCGAAGCCACGTTGGCGGCGGTCTACCAAGCGATTCAATCGGCGCCTGACCCGTTGTCAGGCATCGCCGGAGGTGATTGATCAGCGACCATGAGTGGCACCTCGGGCGACAAGATCCATCCACCGACCCCCCAGCGGCGCCAGCAGGTTCGACAACAGGGCCAAGTGGCTCGCAGCCGGGACGTGGTCGCGGTCGCGGTACTGGTGGCGGGACTGGCCGTGCTGTGGATCCAACGCAACGATCTGTCGTCTTGGATCAGCGGTGTGGCGACCTCGCATCTCAGTGGACAGGTTTCGATCGGCGCCGATCCGCTGGCGGCCGTCGAACTGGGACGTCAGACGTTCCTGCAGATGGGAGCGGTGTTATTGCCCGTCCTGGCCGTGCTGTGGTTGGCCGCCGTGATTTCTCAGGTGGGGCAGTTCGGCATGCTGTTGGTGCCCAACAAGATTGCCTGCGATCCCCAGCGTCTGAATCCGATCAACAACCTGCAGCGGCTGGTAGCCATCGACAACTGGATGCGAACCGGATGGGGGCTGTTGAAACTGGCGGCCATGTTGGGGGTCGCGGGCAGCAGCATGTGGAATTTGCGTGTGGAAATCCTAGGGCTGGGCGTCGGCAACTTGCAGCACCTGGCGGTCGGTGGGGCTGCGATCCTGAGCAACGTCGCCGTGCGATTGCTGGCGGTGGCCGCCGTATTGGCCCTGGCCGACTTTGCGCTCCAACGCTGGCACCACGAGCGGCGATTGTGGATGACCGAGGACCAACAACGCGAAGCCTCTCGCGAAGAACGAAAGGGCTCGACCCAAGCCCAGCAACGGCGGCAACATCGCCATCAACTTGCCCAACAAGCGATCGACGCGGAAGTCGCTCAGGCGGATCTGGTTCTGATCGCCGGAACTTCCCTGGCCGTCGCTCTGCGGTACGACCCCGCCACGATGCCCGCGCCCCAAGTGCTGGTGAAAGGAGCCGGTCCGACGGCCGTCGAGATCTATCGGTTGGCTCAACGGCATGGGAAATGGATCATGGACGACCGAAAACTGACCCGCGAAATGCACCGCCGCGTGCTCGTGGGCCGGGTGCTGCCGGCCGACATGTATCCCGCCGTGGCCCGCATGTTCGCGGATCTGCCGCCAGCGGTCTTCGCCAAAACGGATAGGTAAAGCTGCCGTCTGGCGATCGCAGCGACGGGAGAGCCCGCGCACGATTTCGCTTCGCCTTTGCAGAAGGGGTCGGGATTCACGAACCCAGCCCTTCGAGCAGCTTGCCGCGTTGATCGAAGCGTTGTTCCACCGAGTCGATGCGTTGCAGGAGATCGGCGATCGATGCCGAGGCCGGATCGGGCTTGGCCGCCAGTTGTTCGATGGCCGTACCCAGCGTTTCGACTTCCTGGACCATCGCCATGTCATGCTCGTAAACGCGGTCCAGCAGGGCCATGTCGACGCGGACATAGTCGAAAAAACCGCTGTAGCCGCGAACGGCGGCCCGCATTTTTAGGATCAACCGATCCAGCCGATTCTTGGCCCGATCGCCGTCGGCCAACCGATCCAATTGACCGGCGTTGACCATCTGCAGCAGGAAATCGTCCAAGCCCTGCTTGCTGCGCTGCAAGCGGTCGGCCATCGACTTGCGGAGCAAGTAGTCGCTCTCCTGACGATAATCTTTTTCCAGGTATCCTCGAAAACCGGGAATATAGCGCAACATCGATTCCAATAAGCCGCGGTTCTCTGAATGCTGTTTCGGGTCGATCATTCGAGCGGTCCTCCGACGGTCTTCGGTAACAGGAAAAAGACAGTTGTCACAGACATGATCCCATCATCCCGTCGATGTGGCGGGCGACGACAGGTTGCCAAGCAGGATTCTAACCGAAACCGAACCAGGTGGGGAGTCGTTATCGAGTGCCTGAGGACCGGCAAGGCAATAACTGTCCGATTTGGTTTGGTGGTACGCAACGCGAACGGGGTCGGGAGTCGTTTTCGGCCGACGATGAACCACATGGAAAGCGGCTTGCCTAAAAACGACTCCCGACCCCTTCCGCAAAACGCGACACGAATTCATTTGCCGGTCCTTAGCGCGCTGGTGTCAACGCATCGACCAGGCGATCGAGGTGTTCGGGCGTGTGACCGTGGCACAGGCTGATCCGCAGTAATGACTGGCCAGGGGGTACGGTAGGAGGCCGGATGCCCGGCACCAGGAGACCCTGCTCACGCAGTTGGGCGGCCAACTCCATCGTCCGGCTCGCGTCGCCCAGGATCACGGGGATGATCTGGCTGGCAGATCGACCGGTACTCCAGCCCTGCTGCTGCAATCGGCAACGCAGATGATCGGCCTGTTCCAACAAGCGAAGCCGCCGCTCCGGTTGCTGCTGAACGATCTGCAAAGCCTGGCATGCCGCTGCAGCGGCCGCTTCGGGCGCGGCGGTGGAATAGACGTAAGCTCTCGCCCGGTTCCTGAGCCAATCGATCAGCCGTCGCTGGCCGACGACGAATCCCCCGATCGAACCCAGCGCCTTGCTGAGTGTCCCCACGCGAATGTGCACCCCCGCTTCGATCCCCATCGCTTCGCAGACGCCTCGGCCCCCATGGCCGAAAACGCCCGTGGCATGCGCCTCGTCGACCATCAACATGGCGTCATGCTGCCGAGCCAGATCGGCCAGTTCTGCCAGCGGGGCAAGATCGCCGTCCATGCTGAACAGCGTGTCGGTCACGATCAATCGGCGTCGGAAGCCCGTCCCATCACGCAACCGGTCGCGCAGCGCGGTAAGATCCCGATGCGGGTAGACGACGATCGCAGCGTCCGACAATCGGCAGCCGTCGATGATGCTGGCATGATTGTTCGCATCGCTGAAAACCCCATCCCCGCGACCGACCACCGCAGGGATCGTCGCCACATTGGCCGCAAAACCGCTGGGAAAAAGCACCGCAGCTTCCGCGTCCTCGAACGCAGCCAACCGGTCTTCCAGCCGAGCATGCATCTGCCCTCGACCGGTGACCAAGGGACTGGCGCCACTGCCCCAGCCCGACCCGGCAAGCGTTTCACGAACGGCCTGGCCGACGCGGCGGTCAGCCGCCAGCCCCAGGTAATCGTTGCTGCCGAAATTCACCAGGGTCTGCCCCTCCCATTCAATGTGCGCCGGCTGCTGAGCGCCCAAGCGAACCGTCGGCTGGCGGAGCAGGCAGCGATCGGACAGATCTTTCAAAGCATCATCCAGCCAATCGAGCGGATCGGTCATCATATGAGGGAACCGTGGATCAATGAGTCGAGCAGTCTGGAGGCGCATCGTCGGTCGGCGTCGCTCCCGGCGGCAAAACCAGTCCTTCTTCCTGGACGTATTGCGTGCGCTGCCACGCATATTCGCTCGGCGCAGGCAGATCGTCCGGTTGCAGGTCGCCCGCTTGCCAACGCTGAAACATCAGCTCCAGATACGGTCGGCACCATCCACATCCGGTGCCTGCCCCAAAGCATTCGCTCAACTGCGACGCGCGCTGGGGCTGGTGGATGCGCAGATAATTCCAGACTTTTCGCTGCGAAACGTGGAAGCACAGGCAGAGGGGCGCGTCGGATGGATTGGTCATTGGTCATTGGTCATCGGTCATTGGTCATCGATTACCCGGGGCGGGTACGCAGGCATTACCAGGTGGCTTCGATTTCGGTCCATTGATGGGCGGCCATCTGCAGGGTGATCCGGCCTTCGTCCAGTTGACAATCGTTGCGGGGCGATCCGTCCAGGCCGCGTTGCCGGGCTGCGGTGACGGCGCGAAAGCTGCTTAACGTCACCTTCACGGCTCGTCCCGCCGTCTCCAGTAAACGCACTCGAAAACCGATCGGCTCGGTGCCTTCGATCAGTGGTTCCCAATGCGTCGCGGTGACGTTCCGCGCGTCCACGTGGAACAACCAACCGCTGCGGCTGGGCGTCGGCGGCGGCGCCGATTGAAACAGGGTGTGTACCGGGGCATCCAACGCCAGCGCCTCGTACAGTGGATTCTTCAAGTCCAGTCCGATTCCCAGGCGAAAGCAACGTTCTCTTTCGCCTCGCACCACCAGCAGGCTGTCCAGCATCCGGGCGGTCGGTTTGCGGTGGAAGGGAACGCCGCCGGTCAGGATCGTCGTGCGTTTACCACCGTCTTCAATCTCCACAAAATGAGGTGCCTCGAAACGTTTCAGCGAGGTGGCAAAGCGAGTCATATTCACAGCACGCCGGACATCCGCGGCCTCGGTCCCCCAGGCGAATCGCGCCCCGTAGTAGGAATTCCATGGGTCGCCCCCCGGATCCTCACCAGGTTCCAGTTGAATGTCCATCACCAGCACTCGGCTACCTCGCCACAAACGGTACGTCTGTTGAAAGCCGGCTCGCACCTTGCCTGCCGCGTCCAGCAGACGGCCTCGAGCTACGATTTCACCGAGGACGGCCGAGGCGATGGTCGTCTCGATCGAATCGGCTTTCATCACGGTATATAGCGGTGCCAGGTCCGTTTCCTGCCAGGCTTCGCCGCTTTTTCGGCGAGGCGACGCGCCCAGCCGCAAGGCCAGTTGCTGGGACATGCGATTATTTCGCGAGTTGTATTCGCGGATCGCCCTCAATCCGCCAGTCGCCGGGTCGATCAAGACCTCGAAGAACTCGTTGCGCAACAAGCACTGCTCGGCCATCGTCTGACCACTTTTCGAGGCTCCTTTGACGCTCGGTGGATTCGGCCCGGCGGTCACCCAGACGAATCCCATCGGCGGCACGTCGACCACGGCATGGCGAGTCCCCCGGTGCTCGTCCGCCGCGTAGACCGGGCGTTCGATGGTCGGCAAATCGCCCAGTTGCGTCAGGTCTACACCCAGGCGTCGCACGAAGCTGAATGGATTGAAAATCAAATAGCCCGGTTCGTTCGGTTGGGTCGCGCGAGGCAAGCAGTCCGCGAACCGGGCCACCGCCTGCTGACCGGCCTGGACGATCTGCTGGTCCAGATCCGCCACCGAGGATTCCACACTCGATCGATCCTCGCCCGAGTCGGCTTGGTCGCCGATTTCGTCGGCCAAAGCATCCACCTTGACCAGCAGCTCGTCCGGTGGCAGACGATCCGAGTCCTCTGCCGATGGTTCGGCCCCGCCGACCAGGGTCGCCAGCGTGTCGAGCGACTGAGCTGCCTCTGCCGCCGTTCGTCGCCGCCAATAACGGACCACGGACGAGACCGGATCGGGATGCTTGCCCTGGACCGCTTGTTTCAGGTAGGGCGCCCGGTACTGATCGATCCGAAAACGATCCTGGTGCACGGGCAGATCCGTTTCGCGGAAGAAACTGTCGATCGTCGCAAATTTACCCAGCGCGGCACTATACCGAGCGATCCGCCTCAAATCTTCATACCATGGGCTGATCTGGCCGGGCCAATGCGCCAGGCAGATCGTCGCCACATGGTCCATATCCATCGACTCGCCCATCTTAATCGAGTAATTCAGGTAGGTTCCCGGCTTGTTCGCATCCAGGGGGGGCCGCGCGATCGAATCCAAGGCGGTCCCGTCGCAGCCTTCCCAGCGGACTTTGGTCTGCGTGCCCTCGGGAAACACGCCCTCTTCCAACGTCGCATGCACGGCCGCCTCGAAACCGCAATTCTGCAGGATCTGAGGCACCATCGGCGTCAAGCCGAATCGTCGGCGTCCGAAAACTCGAGGCCGACACCCCAAAACCTGCTCGAATCGAGCCAGTCCGCACAGCAACTGACTGCGGATCGTCTCGCAGGATAGCAGCGGCAGCCGCAACTCGGCGTACTCGCCACCGATCAGGCCTAGCCGATTCTCCTCCGCCGCCTGCTGCAGGGCCGCCAGGGTCTCCGGCTGGGAATCCACGATGCGATCCAATATTTCGCCCGAAATCATCAGATTGCTGACCAAATCCGAGGCAAGCTGCGCGCGCAACGCTTCGCCGATGGTGGTCGAAGCGACCATCGTCACGTCCAAAATGCATGCCTCGACCGGATAATAATGATCGCGTTCCTCGGCCAGTACATCGAAACACCGACTCAGCTTCTGCCGAGCCGTCTCCGCGTCGCCTTCGATGGCGGCCGTGGCACCTTCCACCAGTTGCTTTTGAAAGTGGAATTCATCCAGATTGCTCGAATAACGCATCTGGCGAGTCAACAACTGGACCTGGAGAAAACAGTATCCCAACGCCAGAAAATCGCCCGCCAGTTCCGATGCGATCGCCGATTCGGAATCTGCCAACGGCGCCAGGGCCTGCTGCAGAATTCTGTCGCGATCTGTTTCGTCGCAGATCAGCACCGCACCACTTTCCTCAGCACGCTGCTCCAGCCCCGACGGGACTTCCGACCGACTGACGCCGGGAACCACCACCAGCTTGTTGGTCAAATCTTCCGGCGGGGAATCCGCACGGAACCAACTGGGCATCCGCTGCGTAGAAGTCACCAAGGCCGGATGCCAAAGCGCGGACCAACCAGCTAACAGGCCCGCGGCATCGTCGCCACTGTGATGAGTCGGAAAATCTTCGAGGCTGTGGCAAGGCAACAGGATCAAGACATCTTCGTAGGTCATTGCTTTCCCGGATGTTGACAGGGGCTTCAATCAGCCTGTTTGGGGGTTTCAGAGCATCGCATGGCACTGCTGCAATCGGAAGACGGTCAGCCGTCTTTTCCGGCAAGCACGCCTGCTTATCACGATAGTCTTTTTGGGATGCCCAGTCGAGCACGTCGCAACAAGGCGGCTGGAAACCGATGAACCAACGAGCGGATTGGGAAAAAAACGAGCCATCCGAGGGATCGCCCGGCGACCGGATGCGTCGGTGGAATGGTTTTTACCGGTTTCTCCGAATCCAGGTGGGCAAACCAGACAAGATCGATCATACTATGAAGCATGGGATTTGTTGACAGTGACGATCGGTGTTCAGTACACTGAATGTAAGGTAGAGTTATTTCGGTGAAACGTTTTCCTGCGGTGTGCCACATTCTCTCGTCTGACGGTCGGCTCGCGGCAGGTGACCCAAGGATCACCCATTTACCACTCGACGGAAAACTAGTTTGAGGATTGGTCATGGCTGCTAAATCAGGTGTTTGGGGCATCGACATCGGCCATTGTGCGCTCAAAGCGCTGCGCTGCGAGTATGACTCGGAAAACAGCATGCTGGTGGCGACAGCTTTCGATTATATCGAACACCCAAAAATTCTCAGCCAACCGGACGCGAAGCCGCAAGAATTGATTCGCGAAGCGTTGACGCAGTTCTTGGACCGCAATCAAGTCCGCGGGGATCGCGTGGCCGTCTCGGTACCGGGCCAGAACGGCTTGGCCCGCTTCTTTCAGCCGCCCCCGGTCGACCTGAAGCGGTTGCCGGAAATCGTGCGATTCGAGGCTCGACAGCAGATCCCGTTCCCGCTAGAAGAGGTTATCTGGGACTTCCAGATGATGGGCGGGGCAAGCGAGGTGGATGGTTTTCTGATGGAAGCCGAGATAGGCCTGTTCGCGATGAAGCGAGATCAGGTCTACGCGGCATTGCAGCCCTATTTGTCGGCCGACATGGAGATCCATCACATCCAATTGGCGCCGCTATGCACGTACAACTTCCTGGCCCACACCCTTTTGGCCGAGGCGATGGAAGACGACATGTACGATGCGGACAGCCCACCCGACTCGTACGTCGTCCTGAACGTCGGCACCGACACCACCGATTTGGTGATCACCAACGGTTTTCGTGTTTGGCAGCGAAGTATTCCTTTGGGGGGAAGCCATTTCACCAAGCAGTTGACCAAGGAACTGAAGCTGACCTTTGCCAAGGCCGAACATTTGAAACGGAACGTACGAGAGGCCGAGGATCCCAAAGCGGTGATTCAGGCCATGCGTCCGGTGTTCAGTGACTTTTTGACGGAAGTCCAGCGTTCGATCGGTTTTTTCCAGAACATCGATCGGCGAGCGAAGATTGGCGGGATCGTCGCTTTGGGCAATGCGGTCAGATTGCCGGGGCTGCAGCAGTACCTGTCGAAGAACCTGGGATATCCGTTGGTCGACGTGGAAAAACAGGCCTGGGCAGCGCGGTTGGCTGGCCAGGAGGTCATGAGTTCCCCCAAGTTCAAGGAGAACATGGCCTCGTTCGCGATCTGCTACGGGCTCTGCCTGCAGGCACTGGGCCGTGCCAAGCTGCAGACGAATCTGTTGCCCAAAGAGATCATCACGGAACGGTTGATCCGATCGAAGAAGCCGTGGGCCGTGGCGACAGCCGGTGCCTTGATGCTGGCATTCGCGGTCAGTTTCTTCTTCGAATACAACGAGTGGTACAAGGTTCATCCGACGACACGATTCGACGAAGTCACCTGGGACCAAGCCATGTCGGAGGTTGGCAGTGTCCAGACACTCAGCTCCAATTTCGATACAGAAGACCGCCAGCGTTTGACCCGTCTGGAGGAGTTGGCTGCGTTGGGCGAGGAACTGTCCGGCAATTCGGATCGGCGTTTGTTATGGCTGGAGTTGATGAAGGCGATCAATCGAGCGTTGCCGGTCGACGAGAAGTTTGAAACGCCGAATCAGATTCCCGACCCCCGAGTCATCCCGATTTCGCAACGGCGGGACCTGCACATCGAATATGTCGAGTCCCAGTTCTTCGAGGATCTGTCCACCTGGTTTTCCCCGGCCGTCAAACGCAAGTATGTCGAGGAGTTACTGCGTCAGGAGGGCAAAATCGCCGCGACGGTTGGACCGGTCGAGGCCTTGCCGGTCGAACCCGAGGTGCCGCAGGATGGTGAACCGGATGAAGAGCTTGACGGTCAGGCAGGTCTCGATGTGGCTGGCGGCCAGTCGCTGGATGTTCCTGGCGGTCAATCAGGCAATGAGGGCGACGGACAGGAGTCGGGAGCCGAAGGCGTGGCGCCCATCGTCGACGCCGAAGCCGAAGCGGTGATCGAAGCGGCGATCGCCGAGTTCGATCTGGATGCGATCACGGGGCCCGAGGGGCCGGGTTGGGTCATCGAATTGCGGGGTTATCATTTCTTCAACGAAGACCCCGAGACCTGGGCGGGTACACATGTCCGCGACACCCTGCTGAAGAATCTCCGCGAAGGAACGCTCAGCTTGCCGACCGAACTG
>SKVE01000716.1 GCA_007129635.1 Planctomycetaceae bacterium | reverse complement strand
GGGCACGTCAACTCCCCCGAGGCACTTGTAGTCGGTCACACCAAATCGGCTGAGATGCATGGGGAACTCCTGATGACCATTCGTTCTTCGAAAAAAGACCGGCGCGGCGCCCAGGTCGCTCCAAATCCACGGGAACGAATCCGGTCCCTTTGCCTTGCCGATTCTAGCGTGGCGATACGGATCCGTGAACGCGACCGGATGCCTCGTCAGGCAATTTCAGGTGCCGGACCAGGAACCCGATCAGATTCTCGCCGCTGGGATGCTGCAGACCGATCTGCGGAGCGAACACTACCGCCTCGATTCCCAGTTCGTCGGCGCGTTGTTTCAGAACCCGAGCGTGGTTGGGATGGTGAGCCATGTGGCCGACTTGCTTGGGAACATGACCGGGGTCGTTGTTGTGCACGAAGATCGGCGGGTCGTCGGCAGACATGAATTCCAGCAGATCGATTTCCGCTCGCATCCGCCGGCCCTGCTCCGATAGCAGTTCGGCCTCGTCCTTCGCCCCAAAGTAACGGGCGGTGGCGATGGCCTGAGCATGGCTGATCCCGAGGATCTCCGGCCAGCGGAGTACGTCGAGTGTCGAGGGGGTCGCCATAGCTGCGGCGGCGGTCAGACGGGTCGATTCCGCCGCGATCGGGTCGAGATCAGAGGGGTCCGCCATCTCATCGCGAAATGCCAACCAAAGCGAGGCGGCTCCTCCGGCCGATCCGCCGTAACAGGCCACTCGCCGTTTGTCGATGTTGTACGTGTCGGCGTGAAACCGGATGAACTGAACGAACCGAGCCGCGTCTTTCAGGCTGCCGAGCGTCCCTGCGGGGTTCTGGTGGCTGAACCGATAATTGATGCCCGCTACCGAGATGCCCGCTTCCAGCAAATCGACCAGAATCGTCGAATTGTACAGCAGGGACTTGTCGCCACGGCGAAACCCGCCCCCGTGGATGAAGATAACCAGCGGGGTAGGACGCTGTGAATCCGCCATCCAGAGATCGAATACGTTGCGCCGGTGATCCCCATAGGCCACGTTGACATGCGTCGCCCGCACGCCGTTTCTGGCCACCGGCTCCCGCTGCAGCGCCGCCTGGATCTTCTTGCCGAAAACATCGCCGGTCGGGCCGCGCCCGTCTTCGAGGATCGTGCCGGCCATCGTGCCGATCTCGTCGTCGGAAAGATGACCCTGCTGTCCTGCACCGGGACCGTCGTCCGCCGCAGCCCGGACTTTCGTGGTGCCGGACGCCGTCCAGCCTGACAGCAGCATCAGTAACGCGACGGCTCCAAGCAGCCGCTCGGCAGCTTTGGGCATCGATCTGTGGTCATTCATCGTCCGCATCGTACTACCTGTTCCATCCAAGCCGAAAACGGCGTCCTCAAATCTTGTCGTCTGCCCCCCACTGGCTCAGCAGCGGAAAACACGCCATATAATAAAATCCGGTCAGATCAGATTCCACGGCGCACGTTGTTCGCGCACCAGCATCGTGTTGGCCTGATCGTCATCCAGGAAACGCTCGGCCTGCGGATCGAACTTCAATCCGCGACCCAGCCGCAAGCCGATGTTGACGGCGTGGCAGATCACCGTGGCGCGATGGGCGCTCTCCGGATGGCAGATCGGTTGCTCCCGCGACTTAATACTGTCCAACCAATCCCGCACGTGTTCGCCTGTCTCGGCCCACCCCCGCTCGGAAACGGTGCGGTCGCGCAGAATCGAACCCGGTTCGGCCGTAATCGCGTTCGTCTGGTCGTCCACCTGGATCCATCCCTCGGTACCGACGAAGCGGATGTAGCGGTCTTGGAAAGCGCCGCTGGACCGAAGCTCGATCTTCACGCCGTCGGCATACGTACAGGTACAATCGGCGGTCACGGGGGTATCGCTGTACGCTTCCCGGTCCCAGGTCGCGGTGCCTTCGTAGGCGACCGGTCCCGTGTCGTCGCGCTCCAAGGCCCACTGGGCAAGGTCGGTGTAATGGCATCCCATGCCGATCAGCGGGCCACCGCCGGTGTCCCAGAAGTAGTTCCAACCGCCGACGAAGGCGGGCGAGTACGGCCGCCACGCTACGGGGCCCAGCCACATGTCGTAGTCAAAGCCTTCGGGCACCGGCTGGGCGGCGTCCCGCGCAACCGTCGGACCCTGCCAGACTTGGCAGACCACGGTATGCACTCGACCGATCCGGCCGTTGCGGGCCGTTTCCATTTGAAACCGGTAAGAATCGACCGAGCGGCGTTGGTGTCCCGCTTGGAACACCCGGCCGTGACTGGCCATGGTGTCAGCCAGCACTCGCCCTTCGCCGATCGTCATCGAAACGGGCTTCTCGCAGAAGATGTCCTTCCCCGCCTTGGCGGCCAGCACCGACAACGGCGTATGCCAACGGTCGCCCGTAGCAATCAAGACCGCGTCGATATCCTGGCGGCTGAACAGGTCGCGGAAGTCCGCATACGCGGCGCAGCCGGTGTCCTGGTAGCGGCCGTCCACCGCTTGTTTGGCAGCGACCAATCGGGCGGTGCGGCAATCCGACACGGCGACGCATCGCAGTTCGTCGAAGGTCAGAAAATGGGGCAGAATCGCTGCGCATCGCCCGCCATATCCGATCACGCCCAGCGTGATCCGTTCGCT
>SKVE01000852.1 GCA_007129635.1 Planctomycetaceae bacterium | reverse complement strand
GCGGCTCGAGCGGCCGGCACGCGACTGGTGATGCTGCCGCCCCGAACCGATGTCGCCGAGGCTGAGGATAATCTGGAGCCGGAGCATCGTGAAGCGATCAGCGATTATTTGCGACATGGCGGCCAGGCCAACGTGCGTGGTTTGCTGCGCTATCTGGCCCGCGAATTGGCCGGGCGCGACGGCGAAGTGCCGCCGGTCGTCGAACGGCCTCAGGAGGGATTCTTTCACTTGGGCGAGACGGTCTTCGGCACGCAAGATGAATACGAGGTCTATCTGGCATCCGAGCGCCCGAGTCTGATGGTGCCCGATGTGCCACGGGTTGTCCTGTTCGGCCCGATCTTGGATCCGATCAGCCCGGAACGCGGGCCGGTGGATGATCTGGTGCGTGCGTTGGAAGACCGGGGAGTGCGGGTCTATCCCGTATTTGGACAAGACTCGCTATCGCGGATCGAGGCGCTCCGACCCCATCTGGCCGTCTTTTTCCCGATGGGACGCCCGGGACGCGGCGAACAGGCGGCGCAGCTCTTCCAACAACTGGGTATCCCCTGTCTCACGGGCCTGCAGCACCTGACCACCGACCGACAAGAGTGGTTGGACGACATGCGCGGGATGTCGGCGGGCCTGTTGAGCGTGTCGATCACCATGCCGGAGCTGGACGGGGTGATCGAACCCGTGTTGATCTCGACGATGGAACCGAACGTCGAGGGCTTGCGGACTCGCACGACGCTGCCGGATCGTTTCGAGCGATACGTCGAGCGTCTGGTCCGTTGGCTCAGGTTGCAGAGGATGCCGAACGATCAGAAGCGGGTGGTGATCGTCTATTACAAGGCGCCCGGTGCGTCGGCCCTGGCGGCTGCGGGCCTGGAGGTCGCGCCCTCGTTGTACCATACGCTGGCGCGGCTGCGGGACGAGGGGTACGACCTGGGGGACGATTTCCCTTCGAGTCCCGAGGCGTTATACGAGCTGATCCAGCATCGCGGGCGGACGGTCGGGCAGTGGGCGGTCGGCGCGTACGAACAGTTTCTGGAGGAAGCCCAGCCGGAACTCGTGCCCGTCGAACAATACGCTGGTTGGTTCCAGGATACGCTGTCACCCGAGCGCCAGCAGGACATGATCGAACGCTGGGGACAGATCCCCGGCCAACATATGGTGACGCAACAGGACGGGCGAGGATATTTGGCGGTCAGCCGCATTCGCTTTGGCAACGTGGTGATCATGCCTCAACCGACCGCCGGCGCCATCGGTGGCGACGACGTGGCCACCGTGCATGGCACCGGGGAAGCGCCGCCCCATTTCTATCTGGGCGCGTATCTTTGGGCTCGCCATGGTTTCCAGGCCGATGCCATCGTCCATTTCGGCACCCACGGATCGCTGGAATTCACCTTCGGCAAATCGGCGGCACTCAGCGGCGATTGCTGGCCCGATATCCTGATCGGCGACCTGCCTCACATCTATCCCTACATCATCAACAATGTCGGCGAGGCGTTGGTGGCCAAACGCCGCTCGTACGGCGTGATCGTCTCGCACCTGACCCCGCCATTCACCGACGCGGGGTTGTATGGGGAACTGGAACGGTTGCACGAGCTGATCCACGAATTCGAGTACAGCGAGGACGGACCGCTGAAGCACGAATTGCGGAAGAGCATCACCGATGCCGTCCGCCAGATGGATATGGCCGCCGATCTGGGATTGGATCAGGCCGCACTGGACGACCGATTGCTGGACGACAGGCAACTAATGGGCCTGCACGATTATCTGCACGAACTGAAAGAGCGGCATATCCCCGACGGGCTGCACGTGATCGGCCGCCCTTACCAGGAGGATCAGATCCGCAACACGGCCGCCGGGATGCTCGGTTCACGCGGCTGGGAAGCGGTCCGGGCTTTGTTGGCGGCTGACGGTCAGCAGAGCGCCGATACGGCAGAACGGCAGAGCGAGATCATGCGCCAACTACTGGACTCGGTCCGCGAAGGCGTCGTATCGGCGCAGATCGAGCGGACGGTCCAGCCAGACGATCCAGGCGATGCGGACCAGGAAGGATCTGCCCCGATCTGGACGGCCGCGCGGGTCGACACGCTGTTGGACCAGGCCGAGTCCGAGGTGGCCGAAGCGTTCCGCGACTTGCTGGACTTAGCAGCCGAGCACGCCGCCGCCCTGGAGGCCTCGCCCACGGCGGAACTCGATGGCCTGATCACCGCCTTGGCCGGCGGCTATGTCGCACCGTCTTCCGGCGCCGACGTGCTGCGCAACCCCGCAGCCGCACCGACCGGGCGGAACCTGTATTCGATCAACGCCGAACTGACGCCCAGCGAGGAAGCGTGGCGAGTGGGCGTGAACATGGCGGACAGCATCCTGGCCGAGCATCTGCAGGCGAATGGCCAGTACCCGCGACGAGTCGCCTTTTCTTTATGGGGCGGCGAGTTCATCCGCTCTCGCGGCGCGACCATCGCTCAGATCCTGCATCTGATCGGTGTCCGACCCAAGCGTGATGGCCGAGGCACGGTGTATGACGTCGAGATCATCCCCGCCGAAGAACTGGGCCGCCCGCGGATCGACGTCGTCGTACAGACCTCCGGCCAGTTCCGTGACGCCGCCGCGTCCCGGATCGC
>SKVE01000446.1 GCA_007129635.1 Planctomycetaceae bacterium | reverse complement strand
TCCGCCAGGGTTCGCGCAAAGCTTCCCCGCGCAGCCGATTCGCCTCGTCGTCATCCAGGAACACGTGGTTGTCCGGGTCGTACTTGACGGTGCGTTCGAGGAAGATCGCGATGTTGGCCCCATGGCAGGCGATATGCGAATTGCACGTCACGTCTGCGTTCGATAGCGTCTGCCCACGCGTCTTGACGCAATCCAGGAAATTACGGACATGGAAGGTCGCCGGGTACCCGCCGATCTCCGCCACTCGGCGCCCTGCCAACAGGGCTGGCGAGCTGACCTCCAGGCGACCGGAATCGCCCGCTTCCACCCAGCCGGTTTCGCCTTCGAACCGTACGGGGCACGATCCCAGCGGCAGCCAGCCGTCCTCGCGGATCACCAGTTTGGCGCCGCAAGCATAGAGGGCTGTCGAGCGGTTGTCGGGGGTGCGCGCGTGGTACTCGATGGGAGCCGTATGATCGGCGCCCGCCGCCCATTGGCAAAGGTCCACGCAATGGGTGCCCCATTCCAAGACGCCGCCGCCGACCATGCCGCCACCCTTCTCGAACTCGCCGCCGCGATCGGCGATCGCCCGGTTGAACGGCCGCCATGCTGCCGGACCCAGGTACAAGTCCCAATCGATCTCGGCTTCCGGCGGTTGAGGATCGGGGGGCATCCAGCCGCTGGTCTTTGTCGAATTATCCCAGGGCGACGGATGCGCGTGAACGGCTGTCAGCTTGCCCAGCCTGCCCGTGCGAGCCAGCTCGCATGCGAACGCAAAGTGCGGCAGGCTCCGCCGTTGAGTTCCGGCCTGGTAGACGCGAGCCGTCCGGCGGAACGTTTCGGCCAACAGCACGCTCTGAGCGATATTTCGCGTGCATGGTTTTTCGCAATACACGTCTTTCCCGGCCAGCGCGGCCATCATCGAAGCCGTCCCATGCCAGTTCGGACCTGTGGCGATGATCACCGCGTCGATGTCGTCGCGGTCCAGCACCTCGCGGAAATCCGTGTACGTCGCGCACTGGGTGTTGCCGTAGTGGGTATCGGCCCTCTTCTTGATCGCCTCCCGCTGGCTGGCCTTGGCATCAGCGACGGCCACAAAGTGCACATCGGGTTCCGGCAGGAAGCAACCCAGCACATAGGCGCCGCGGCGTCCCAGCCCGATCCCCCCGACAATGATCCGTTCGTTGGCGGCGACCGCCCCATCCCTGCCTAACGCGCTGGCAGGGATGAACGTCGGCGCGGCCCACGCGGCACCAGCCGCCGTCGCCGCGGCGAGAAACCTTCGCCGAGAAACAGCCTGACTCCTCGGAAACTGCATGGAAAACTCCTTTGACTTAAATAAGGCTCAGAACCCCAGGGTGACCAATCAATCGTCACATTGTGGCATCGATCCGAACCGCTGTCAAACGCTGACGACCGCCAGCGGGCACACCTTCTACGTCGCCGGTTGTATCCTCAGACCGCAGGAGTATTGCGGCGGTAGAGCGGTAGCTGATCACCCTGTACGGCACCGTCACGAGAACATGGGAACGCTCGAAAAGCTCCACTTCCACGAAAAGGGGTGGTTTCAGGTAGCCAGAGCCTAGGGCCATCGCTGCGGAAGGTCGTCGTACTAGCCAGTCGGGGCGGGGAGATGCGAACTCCCGACCACCTGCTCCCAAAGCGATTTCCATCATTGCCGAAAAAGCCCGTGTTTTCCAAGGTTTTTTGCATTCAACGCCCAATTCCCTCGTTCGCAAGGCGTCTCCCACAATTGCGAGAAATCCCCAGCAAAAGCGGTAGTCCGTTGAACGAATCCGGTAGTCTACTGGATTTGGTGTCAGGCTCAAAACTGTTACCATCCCAGGCGGCCGGAATGTGCCGGACCCCCGCGTCTGGAAAGCCCCGACCCTTGCCATCCCGGCCGCTTTTTGCATCGCGACCCCAAGCCGCCTCGGCAACTGGATCCACAATTGCCTGCGGATTTGGAACGTATCTGCTTGAAATGCTTGTCGAAGGATGCCACCCAGCGATATCTGACGGCAGCCGATCTGGCCAAAGACCTGCGACATGCCCACCAAGCCCCGCAACGTCGCAAACGGCGAATGATGACCGTCGCTTCCATAGCAGCGGCAGCGGTTTCGCTGACAGGGGCAGCTTAGCGGCGGTTGCCGTACGGCCCCGTTCCCGCTGATTACGGCGGATTGCGCGAGCAACTGGAGCTGGACCAGATCGTCGAGACCCGCGAGGCCAAGTGGCAGAATGGCAACGTTGGGGAGGAGTATCACGTCGGTCCACGCGCCGGAGAGCTGGAGACGAGCTTTTCGCCGAGTGAGCTAGAGGTACTGGAGACGGTCGCCGAGGCGTTCGCGGAGGCGACTCCCACACGCGCCCGCCGCGTGAACCTTGTCGTTCTCTCTGACGGATGTTGCTCGGTCGCCCATCGTGATGTGATCGGGACATCGTCACACGCACCAAATCACTTTCAACCGTCCGCTTTGTTCTTCATCCGTGGGTCCGCTCTGCCATCCGTGGGTGTAGGCTTCGTGCTCGCGGATGCCCAGCTTCATGGGATTGGCGACCCGTGTGCGGCCGTTCTTCCAACTCGTCCAGATACACATCCGGATGCGGCGACGGACCCACTTGTCCAGGT
>SKVE01000339.1 GCA_007129635.1 Planctomycetaceae bacterium | reverse complement strand
TGGCAGTTTTACTGGGATGATTTACTGCCACCCAAGTACTTGCGTTATGTTCCCAACGCGGATCACGGGCTCGGTGGTAGCGATGCGGTCGAAAGCCTGACGGCGTTCTACTCGTTGATCCTGGAAGACAAACAAGGACCACAGTTCTCATGGGCTCGCCCGGAACCTGGTACGTTGCAAGTCCGGACCGAAGACCAGCCTCGCGAGGTCCGGTTGTGGCAAGCGACCAATCCGGCGGCCCGCGATTTTCGCGTCGAAACCTTGGGGCGAGAGTTCACCAGCACGGTCCTCCAGCCCCAAGCCGATGGTCAGTATGTGGCGACGGTCTCGCCGCCGGAGGAGGGTTGGACCGCGTTCTTTGTCGAATTGACGTACGATGTGGGCGGAATCTTTCCGCTGAAGCTGACCACAAGCGTGGCCGTCATCCCCGACGTGCTTCCCTACGCGGATAGGGATCCGAGCCAACCGGCGACGTTGACCGTGGTCTTCACCGCCACCGATCCGCAGACGGCCGAGCGAATCCTGAGCGAAGCGGCCGAGTGGATTACCGAACAGGGCTTTGCCGACGGCCAAATCCGATCGGAACAAAAAGAATCCACCGGCTATGTCAACTGGCAGCCTGCCGATCGCTGGGCTGATGTGGGTCGAGCGTTCACGGAATGGTTACGCGCCCAAGGTGTGGGATCGATCCAGTACCAGTTGGAATCCGGTCCCAGGATCACGACCCGATGACCGATCCCTGGCTTTGGAACTTCCTTTCAGGTTGGAGTCTTCCATGACGATCCCTCGACGTGATTTCCTGGCGTCCGTTGGCGCGTTGTCCGCTGCCGGTTTCTGTTCATCGAACCCCACGACGATGGCCGCCCCTGGGAGCGCGGGCCAGGCCAGCCGTGAACTGTCGGCGGACATCGCGATCATCGGCGGCGGATTGGGCGGTTGTGCCGCCGCCCTTGCGGCGCTTCGCAACGGATTGACCGTCGTGATGACCGAAGAGACCGACTGGATCGGCGGGCAACTCACCTCTCAAGGCGTGCCGCCGGACGAACATCGTTGGATCGAGACGCACGGCGCGAACGCTTCGTACCGCCGGTTGCGGGTACGCATTCGGGACTACTACCGAGCGAATTACCCGCTGACCGCAGAGGCTCGTGACAACGAACTCTTGAATCCGGGCAACGGCAGCGTCTCGCGGTTGTGTCATGAGCCTCGCATCGCCTTGGCCGTGCTGCAAGATCTCCTTGCTCCTTATCTCAGCGGGAAACGGTTGACGCTGCTGACCGAGACCCGACCGATCGCTGCCCAGGTCCACGGCGATCGCGTCCAAGCGGTGACGGTCCAATCGTTGCGTTCCGGTCGGCAGTGCTCGTTGGTCGCGCCTTATTTCCTGGACGCCAGCGAACTGGGAGACCTGCTGCCGCTGACCGGAACCGAATTCGTGACGGGCGCGGAATCCCGGGCAAAAACCAACGAACTGCACGCGCTGGAGCAGGAAGATCCGGACAACCAGCAGGCGTTTACGATGTGCTTTGCGATCGATCATGTGGCGGGCCAGGACCACACGATCGACAAGCCCGACGAGTACGAATTCTGGCAGAGTTTCGTCCCGGACCTAACGCCGCCCTGGCCCGGCCGGTTGTTGGATTTCACCTACACGCATCCTCCGACAGGAAAGCCCCGGACGCTGGGCTTCGATCCCACGGGCGCTCGGCCCGGCGGGACGATCAATCTGTGGACCTATCGGCGGCTGGCGGATGTCACCAACTTTCAACCCGGAACGTATGCCGGAGACATCATCCTGGTGAACTGGCCGCAGAACGATTACTTCTTGGGCAACCTGGTCGGTGTCAGCGACCAGCAGCGAGCCCATCACATCGCTCGCGGGACGCAGTTGAGTCTCTCGCTGCTGTATTGGCTGCAGACCGAAGCGCCGCGTGCCGATGGCGGCCAAGGATTTCCCAGCCTGCGACTGCGAAGCGATCTGTTGGGTACCGAGACCGGCGTGGCCAAGTACCCGTATGTCCGCGAATCGCGGCGGATCAAGGCCTGTTTCACCGTGCTGGAAGAGCATGTCGGTCGGGAGCAGCGGGCGACGATCACCGGTCAAAGCGGCGCGGAACTGCGAGCTGCCGAGTTTCCTGATTCGGTCGGCATCGGCAGTTACAACATCGATCTGCATCCGTCGACCGGCGGCGACAACTACATCGACTTCGGCACGTTGCCCTTCGAGATCCCGTTGGGCGCGTTGCTTCCCCAACGTGTGACCAATTTGATCGCGGCCTGTAAGAACATTGGGACAACGCATCTGACCAGCGGATGTTACCGCCTGCATCCGGTCGAGTGGGGCATCGGCGAGGCCGCCGGTTGCCTGGTCGCCCACGCGCTGCATCACCAGCGAACTCCGCATGGAATCCGGGAAAACCCCGATCAACTGGCCGACCTGCAACGCGATCTGGCAGCGCAAGGCATCGAACTCCGATGGCCGCAATAGAATTGTACCATTAGCGGGCAACGCGCCCTTCGGTGATCCTGATGATGGCCGACGACTTGGGATGGAGCGATGTCGGTTTTAACGGCTCGAAGGTCGCCAAGACGCCGCACCTGCCGGTTGTCACCGG
>SKVE01000128.1 GCA_007129635.1 Planctomycetaceae bacterium | reverse complement strand
GTCATGGTCGCAGAGGAGATACAAGATGACTCGACATACCTTCCGGATCGTAACCCGGGCCAGTGATGGTTCTCTGAGGATTCGCGATTTCGACTCCGAGGAGCCATTGCTCAGGATGCATGTCAAGATCGGGATCGACGATTGCAGCACCGATCTGTCGTTGCGGGGAAAACCTGTCTTTCGAGGACTGGTCGGGCCGATGCCCGACGGCAAGGGCGTGGCGCGTTACGAATCGCCGGACGTTTTCGAAATCCTCACTCGCGAGTGGATGAAAGCACCCAACAAGCGTCGCCGCCGCCGCTCGACCACAACGGCCAAGCTGGCTCAAGAAGCAACACTATCCGCCGAGGACTGATCCCCCAAGGCGTCACGTCTCGTCATGGCACTGAACATCGCCGAACTGATCGTTTTAGGGCTCCTGGCCGACTGGATCTTCCGGCGTTGCAGCATTCCCGGGTTCATCGGGATGCTGTTGGTCGGTGTGTTGTTGGGCCCCAGCGTTCTGGGCTATCTGAATCCGGATCTCCTGGCCATCGGACCTGATCTGCGCACCATCGCGCTGGTGATCATCTTGTTGCGAGTCGGTTTCGAGTTAAGCCGCAAGGTGCTTCATCGGGTGGGAGGGCGAGTCCTGCTGTTGGCGTTCCTCCCAGCCATTTTGGAAATGCTGGTGATCACGCTGATGGGCTCGAGGCTATTGGGCATGACCTGGCTGGAATCGGCCATGCTTGGATCGGTGATCGCTGCGGTGTCCCCCGCGGTGGTTGTGCCGTTGATGATCCGTTTCACGAAACAGCGTAAGGGCGCAGCGAAGGATATCCCGTCGATGGTCATGGCGGCCGCATCGGTGGACGATATCTTCGTCATCGTGGCTCACAGCGCCCTGGTCGGCCTGTATGTCGGGCATCAAGTCAACGTCGTTTGGCAAGCGGTGGCCGTACCCGTGTCGCTGTGCCTGGGGGCCGTCGTGGGAGTGCTGGTCGGAGTGGGACTGTACCGTCTGTTCGACCGTTTCAACCCGCGCGCGACGAAACGCGTGCTGATGGTCGTGGCGACGTCGATCCTTTTGCTCCGCGTGCAAGACCTGCTGACTGGGTATCTGCCTATGGCCGGTTTGGTGTCCGCGATGGCCCTGGGGTTTGTGATCCTGGAGAAACGCGAGCACATGGCTCACGAGATTTCTGCCAAACTGGCGAAGATCTGGGTGTTTGCCGAGATCCTGCTGTTCTCCATGGTCGGCGCACAAGTGAACATCAGCCTGGTCTGGCAAGCCGGTTTGGTCGGCTTGGCGATCATCGCCACGGGGCTTATCGGCCGCGCTTGTGGGGTGATGGTTTGTTTGGTTCGCAGCCGCCTGACTATCCGAGAGCGACTGTTTGTCGTATTCGCCTTCTGTCCCAAAGCGACGGTTCAGGCTGCGATTGGCGCGTCGCCGTTGATGGCGATGCGAGCTGCGGGCATGGAAACCGGCCCGGGGGAAACGATCCTGGCCCTGGCCGTCTTGAGCATCCTGTTGACGGCGCCTCTGGGCGCATGGATCATCCGCTACTGGGGCGACCGAGTGTTGGAAGTCGCCCCGGAATCCGACACCGACGCACGAGACGCGGCGCTCGAAAGCGATCCGACCGATCAGAACTGATGGCCTTTTTGCGGCCCATTTTTGGTCAAGGTCAGGATTTCCGGGCCATCCTGATTCATCATGATCGTGTGTTCGAATTGGGCGGACAGCTTGCCGTCTTTCGTGCGAACGGTCCAGCCATCAGCTTCGTCCTGGACACCGTCCCGCACGCCCACGTTGATCATCGGTTCGATCGTGAACGTCACGCCGGGGTATAATCGCTGGCGTCGGCCCTCGGGGGTCGGAATGTGAGAGATCGTGGGATCCTGGTGGAATTTTCGCCCGACTCCATGACCAACATAGTCCTTGACCACGGAGAATCCGCGTTCATGAGCGATGCGGACGATCGCCGTCCCGATATCGGAAGCTCGGCAGTTGGGCTTGATCGCGTCGATGGCCGCGTACAGGCAATCGAAAGCACATTGCACCACCGCCCGAGCCTGGTCCGACACGTGCCCGATCAAAAATGATTCTGATTGGTCCCCGTGCCAGCCGTTGACGATCGAGGTCAGGTCGACGTTGACGATATCGCCCTCGCGCAAGACGTCATCGCTCGGAATCCCATGACAAATAACCTCATTGACACTCGTACAGCAACTTTTGGGGTAGCCTTGATAGTTCAGACATGCGGGTATATGGCCGTGGTCCAAGGTATAGTCATGGATGATACGATCGATATGACCAGTGGATATGCCGGGCAGGATCATCGGACGGATATGATCCATCAATTGCGCATTGAAGCGACCGGCTTGGCGCATGCCCTGCCGTTTCTCTTTCTCCGCTTCTCGGCGTCGTTTGTTCAACAACATGGCGTTATGTGCTCCTCCCTTACTGATTCCATAAAAGATAGCGTGATTTGGTGGAATGCGGTAGTGTATAAGGTGAAGAGCATATTGAATTCGCCGCAAGCCAAGGGGGCAGGTATCGTGAAGGCTCCGCTCAGCCCAAAACAACGACAGTTCCCCGCGTGGGCCTTTTCTTTCGGGCTTCACATGGTG
>SKVE01000544.1 GCA_007129635.1 Planctomycetaceae bacterium | reverse complement strand
TGGCGCCACACCGCATGCAGCACCTCCAGCCGTTCCGCCAACTGCCGCCCCGCCGTCTCGCTGTGCGTGGTGGCGATGCTGAAGTGTTCGGATTCGATCACATGGTACGGCCCACGGGAGATCCCCAACGAAGGCTGAGCCCCGCGCACCTGGCGGACGCGAATGCGTGCCGAGGGCCGATGCCAACGATCGCCGACCTGGCGGTAACCAAGCGCCTGGCGAGCCGTCGCGTGATCGGGGTCTTCGTGCAAGACTTCGTGCAGCAACTGGTACGCGCTGGCCGAGGCATCGCGCTGGAGCTGACGCTGCGCCAACTGGAACAACTCTTCGGCTCGCTGTTGACGTTCCCGAGTCAATCGAGCGTGCCATTGCTGGACGATCGTCGGAGCGTCCTCCGCCGGTTTCAATGGATCGTCCGGCGGAGGGAGAAACACGTACTGCCGCTGCGGATCGCGGATCGGGAACCAGGCGACGGTGGCCTCGGCCTGCTCGCGAAGGTCCAGCTTGCGGCACAACGCGGCCAGCTCGGCCAGCCGTTGCCGATAAGCCTGGTCCATGGCCGAGCGTTCTGCCGCAGCTTGGACGATGGGATTTTCGTTCGCCCAGGCCGCAATGGGCAGCGGCAGACTAGCCACCAGCCACGCCAGCGCGGCGATCCGCCAGCAGCAGGCTCCCGTCCTCCAGCTCATCGTCACTTCCTATCATTCTTCCGCCAAACTGACGCAGATCAACTCCTTGTCATTGCGTGCAAAGACGCATCGATAGGCAAAGGCCGGATGACTCCACACCAGTGCGCGACCAAACACCTCGTTCGTCGGCTCCAGTATCCGGGCACGATCCAGTTCCTCGTAGCCTTCCGGGCTGAGCCGGGCCAGAATCAGGTCGCCCTGCTCGTTGAACAAAAAGAAACGATCCTCATGCTTGACCAGGAACGCCGTTCCATACCGACCCCCGCGCTGGACATCGCCCAGCGTCGGCTCCCACGTCTCCCAGACTCGTTCCGCTGTCTCCATCCGCACTCCCATCAATTTTCCGGAATTCACATCGCAGCCGTAGATCATGCCGTCTTCCAGGAAGGGGGTCGCGTTCGCACAGTAGACCGAGTTCCGCGGGTTGCCTCGCCAGACAACTTCCGCCGTGGGTTGCCCGTCCGATTGTCCCAGACGCAGCAGGGCACTGGCTTCGTTGTAAGCGGTCACGAACAGATCATCGCCCAGCAATCGAGGGGCACAGATGGACATCTCGAAACTTGGTTTCACCGACACCGTCCAGAATACCTGGCCGGTCATCGGGTCCAGCGAGTTGACGGACTCCGAGTGCCAGATCAGCAATTGCTTCCGACCGCCGTGTTCGATCATCGTGGGCGGACAGTACCCTTGAGCCGGCGCGGACAAGGCTCGCCAAATCTCGCGACCTGAGTGCCGATCGAAGGCGACCGCCACGCTGCCGGGTCCACCCACCAGGGCATACAACACATCACCGTCGACCAAAGGATGAGCCGATACACCCCAGAACGGCGTTTCCGCACCGTAGTCCTCGACAAAGTCCTTGCTCCACAAGACCCGACCGGTTTGGGCGTCCAGACACCACAGGTTTCCTTCGCCGCCCAGCGCGTAGACTTTGCCGCCAACAACCGTAGGAGTGCAACGAGGTCCACCGCCGAACGAGACCCGGTACGGCCGCGGATACTCGTGCTTCCACAGCAAGCCCCCCGTCTTGGCGTCCAGACACAGCACGCGTTCGGTACCCTGCAGCATATCGCGAGCGCCCGGGTTGTTGGTCACCTTGCCACTTTCCACCTCGTAGTCCATCACAAACACACGCCCTTCGGCTACCGCCGGTCCACTGTAGCCCAAGGCGACCGGGGCTCGCCACAGGACCCTGGGACCACCTTCGGGAAACCGCTGCAAAATCCCCGTCTCCCGCCACACGCTGTCACGCTCAGGACCTAGCCACTGAGGCCAATCGTCGGCGAGACCAGGCGAGATCGTCGCTGTCAAACACAACAGGATGCTGAGAAATGCCATTCGCATTGCTGATATCTCCGTGCTATTTGGATCATCGAAACTCGTGGGATACGCCGCCCGAACTGGTCTGCCGCACAAACGGACGAACCGTCGCGACCACCCCCCGGTTCCTTCTATGGTAAGCGCGAAAGGCCTTTCCGCAAACCGGACTCAGGATAGACGGCCGCCGGCGCAAAAAAAACCGGGCGAGAAATCGACTTCTCGCCCGGAGCGCACAGGTCGTCAACGACCCATCTGGTGCCAGCCAGACGGGTGGAAACTGGAAACGGTGCGAATCAAATGTCGTAGTACAGGCAGAATTCGTAAGGATGCGGACGCAAACGCATGGCCTCCACTTCCCGCTCCATCTTGTACTTGATCCTACACCACCCGTCGCGCCTACGCCAGGGATCGTTACACCAGAAGACCTTGCCCGACAATATGGAATGAAGATTGAAAGGACGGAGGGAGGAGTAGGTGAATACTCTGATGGAACCATCTACGTCCCAACAGACACAACGCCGCAAGCCTACAAAGCGGCGGACTGGACTGGAAGGGACGCCCCCGACTTTCAATCAAAAGAGAGCTATGGAGCGGATGTTGTATCGGCC
>SKVE01000630.1 GCA_007129635.1 Planctomycetaceae bacterium | reverse complement strand
CGCAAAACGATATCGCACGTTTCCCGCCGCCCAATGCTCAGCTTCTGCTGCAGCAGAGGAATCGGATCCCCACCACCCATCGGAACTAACTCACCATACATGATCGTGCTCCTCTTGCTGATAGCGCATGAATAAATTATCCTTCGCTCGACAAACACCGACCGTAAGAAGTAGCCCCGCTTTGGTTCAATTTACTCGACGCTGATGAACGAGTCAACCAAAAACGAGTCGATCAACGGAAAGGTTTCGCGAGTCGCCTGGCGTGATGCGGGTCTTCGGTATCACGCGACCAGTTTCTTCCTGCGAAACCGTTTTGGGGGTCGTGTTCACCGCGTCAGTTTGGACGCCCGCATGACGTGCCCGAACGTGGACGGCAGCGCGGGTGTGGGTGGTTGTTCTTTTTGCAACAATCGCAGCTTCAGCCCCAGTCGCCGGCTGGATGTGCGGGATATCGGCCTCCAGTTGGACGAGGGCATTCGCCGCTTGCGAGCCCGGTACCAATGCGAACGGTTCATCGCGTATTTCCAACCGGGAACCAACACGTACGCCCCAGTTTCGCAGCTTCGGGCGTGCTGGACGCAGGCCTTATCGCATCCGCAGGTGGTCGGGATGGCGATCGGCACGCGAGCGGATTGCGTGCCGGACAACGTGTTGGAACTGTTGTCCGAATTTGCTTCGAAAACGGTTCTTACGGTGGAGTTCGGCCTGCAGACGATCCACGATCGTTCATTGGAGTGGATGAATCGGGGCCATGATCACCAGACATTTCTGGATGCGGTAGCCCGGAGCCGTGGACGCGGCTTCGAGATCGGGGCGCATGTGATCCTGGGTTTGCCGGGCGAGAGCCGCGAGCAGATGCTGGCGACGGCGCGTGAACTGGCTCGGCTGGAACTGGATGCGGTGAAGGTCCACAACCTGTACGCCGTCAAGCACACGCGACTGGCCCAACAAGTGCTTCGTGGCGAGGTCTCGCTGATGGAACGCGACGCGTACATCGAGACGTTGATCGACTTCCTCGAACGGCTGCCGCCCCAGATGATCATCGACCGGATCGCCGGCGACGCGCCTGCCGAGTTCCTGATAGGTCCGGCGTGGTGCCTGGACAAGCCCGGCCTGCACGCCGCCGTCCAATCCGCTTTCCAGCAACGTGACACCTGGCAAGGCAAACTATTGGGGTCAGGTCTTGAGGAAGCCCGGCGAAATTAAGTTTCGGTGTACGGTGGCATTCAGGCGACCTGGTGCTTTTTCAAATTACGCCGCCGCCCTCTGATCATCAACAGCGGATGCGTCCGCGTTAGGCATGGTGTAGCGACAGGGGGCGGAATGCCGTGGCGGGTTGCGTTTGGGGCTGGTTGGCGAGCCGAGACGTGAGGCGGGATGGGATGCATGGCCGGGGGAATGTCCTAAGGGTGAAAAATACAAACACCCCCCAAGCTACCCCGCCTGTCAAAAATGCCTAAGCACCGTTCGAGAAATAACTGACGCACTTTCTGCCCCCTCACCCTGCCCTGTCCCACGAGGGGCGAGGGACATTGGACAGTTATTTCTCGAACGGTGCTAAATTCGAGGCAGGCGAGGTATCGGCCATTTACGCCAGCGGGTTCAACAGGGCAGGTTCACGTAGCGGACCCCGGAATCGCCTCCCCGCGCAATCCCGACCCCCGTGTCTAACCCCTAGTGCCCTGTTTTCTCGCTGGCGCTTCGACGTTAATATAGAGGATGAGCCCGGACCTGTCGCTGTTGGACTGGGCAACGTGGCCTGCCAGGAACAGGCGTCTGAAGCTGTTGAACTGCCTGCTTCTGGCGACATTCGTCACACTAACGCTGCTGCCTCTGCCTTGGGTATGGATCAAGCCCTCCTAGGATCGGTAGTCGGGATTCAGCTTGGTGGGGACGGGGGCATTCACGCGTTGCCGCCAATCGTTGAGCATTCGATGGAGTTCAGCGGTCTTTTCCGGCTCGTATTTCGAGAGGTCCTTACGCTCGCCGGGGTCTTGTTCCAGGTCGTACAGTTCCAGGGCTCCGTCCTCGAAATATTCGTGCAACTTCCACTTGCCCCAGCGCATGGCCGAACCGGGTCGGGTGCGGAACAGCGGGTCGCGGCCGTCGTCCTGCCCCGGCCGGTACGCTTGCAGATACACGGGGAAGTGCCAGAACTGAGGGACGGATGTCCACTGTCCGGTTTGAAGCATCAGGGGCAGCATGCTGACGCCGTCCAGTTCCACGCCCGGGGGTACTTCCAGACCGGCGGCTTCCAGGAACGTGGGGTAGAAGTTCAACGCGTTAACGGGTTCGTCGCACTTGCTGCCGGGCTGAATGCGACCTGGCCAGCGCATGATCAACGGCTCGCGGATTCCGCCGTCGTAGTAGGATCCCTTGCCCGCTCGATACGGTGCCTGCGACGATTGCGCGCATATGCCTCCGTTATCAGAGCAGAAGACGACCAGAGTTGACTCGTGCAGGCCGTGCTGGTCGAGCGCTTCCATGAGCTTGCCGACGGCTTCATCAAGCTTTTCGACCATCGAGGCGTACACAGGATCGACGACCGAATCGTCGTAGCGATCGACGTACTCGGGAACGGCCTGGAACGGGGTATGGATCAAGTAGGGCGAGAAATGGATGAACATCGGCTCGTCGCGATGAGCCTGGATGAACTTCACGGCCTCGGCGACGAAGATATCGATGCGATGGGTCTTGGGAGGAACTCGCTCCGACCACGGGGCCATGGATCCGGATTTCCACGGCGAAAAGTAGCCGCCCGCAGGGCCGCCGGTATGGTCGCCGCCCACATTGACCTCGAAGCCGTCCTTCAAAGGATCGGGGCCGATGTGGTATTTGCCCAGATGAATGGTCCGGTAGCCACCGGCCTTCAGCGCCTGGGCCAACGTCACCACCTCGGGCGGCAGATGGATGCGGTTGGCGATGGGAATCAGCTTGCGTGTACTCGATTTTCCTCGGTCGGAATTGCCCACGGTATAGACGCCGTGCCGCGGGCTCCATTGGCCACTGAAGACACAAGCGCGGCTTGGCGCACAGTTGGCGGCTGGAGCATAGCCGTCGGTGAAGGTCATGCCCTCGCGCGCGAGGCGGTCGATATTGGGTGTGCGGTATTTCGGGTTGTTGTAGCCGACGTCCATGATGCCGAGATCGTCGGCATTGATGTACACGATGTTGGGCTTGTCCGAGGCGTCCGCAACAGCCGGAAGGATACAGAAAACAGCAGCAGCAGCAAGACAAGCGAATCGCATGGATAATTCCTTCAGTTGTTTGAGTCTTTGGCGCCACCGTCAACGACGATATCAGCGCAAAACGGCTGGCTTCGTCAGGTAACGTCCAAGGCGGCCGGGCGATTACGCGAACAGATTCAGCGTGGAGAAATTATCATGCAGGATTCGGTGGCTGTCAAAGCCCAGCCATTGGTCCAGCACGGTGGCGTACAATTGACGGAAGTCCGTGTGGGGCTTCGGTGAATCGCCCTCCAGATCGGTCAGGTCGGGATGGGCGCCATGCAGCCCGCCTTGTAAACGACCACCGGCCAAGAAGATCGGTGCGGCATTCCCGTGGTCGGTGCCTCGACGACCATTCTCCTGCAGCGTCCTGCCAAATTCCGAGAAGGTCATCAAGACGACTCGATCAGCCAGTCCCGCATCGTCCAAGTCATCGACGAACGCGGTGACCGCTTCGGACAATTGACGCAGCAGGGCCGCGTGGTTGTCGCGCTGGTTGGCGTGGTTGTCGAACCCGCCGATCCCGCCGCCACCTAATTCGGTAAAAAAGATCTTCACGCCAACATCGGCGCGAATCAGGTCCGAGAGGATCTTCAACTGCCCGCCCAAGGGAGAATTCGGGTACAGGCGGCGGTCGCCGACGGCACGCAGTGCTTGCTCGATCTGACGGCGGCTCCAATGCGCGGCAACGGCAGTCCGCCGCAGATGTTGCAGCAGGAGCGGTTCCTCGGCCGAGGGTGCCTCGCCCGATTCAACGGGTAGTTTGGCCGCAGCCAGGGGCCACTGGTTCAGCGATCGGATGTGGGGAACGATCGAACGTCGGGCGGTCATCGCCAGCGGTTGGGAGATCGGACCGACGAATACGCCGGGATTCCTAATCCGCTGCGAGTCGTCGACCGCGTCGATCGCGCGACCCAACCAGCCGGTATCGCAGGTGGCGTCGCCGGGACAAGCCGTGTACCAGTCGCGCATGGCCGCATCATGGTCGCGGTTGTTCGCTTCGTACCCGACACCTTGCACGACGCTCAATCGCCCTTCGTTGTACAGCCGCGACATCCCCGTCAACGCCGGATGAAACCCCAGATCGTCATCGATCTTCAGCACTTCACGAGCGGTCAGCCGCAACGTGTGACGGTTGCGGCCATATTGGTCGTCCGAGACCGGCACGACCGTGTTCAAGCCATCGTTGCCGCCCGTCAATTGGACGATAACCAACACGGTCGAACGGTCCGACGATCGTTCGACGGATGCCAATGCAGTGCGTACCAGCACCGACGGTGCGTAGGGGGCCAAACACAGCAGGGCCGGGTAACCTGCGGTGGCTTTCAAAAAGCTGCGGCGATGGATGGTCATGGCGTTCTCCTCGATCGTTTCCGATCATGCGAGTTGGTATTCGGGGGCTTGAGTCAGTTCGATGGCCAGTTGACGAATCGAAGCGGCTGTGAAGTCTTCTGACGTGAAACGCTGCTGCCAACGCTGCCGGACGGGAACGGGCAGTTCCCCATCCAACAACAGATCGGCCAACCATTGAGCGACGCGTTCGGGTCGATCGACCTGATACTCTTCCGCCAGCGTCGCCGGGTTCAAACGGCCTTCGTACGGGCCCGATTCGGCCAGCATTTTGGCGGTCAGGTCCCAGCGGCCGATCAGGGTCGCCTGGTTGATCCAATCTGGGCCAATAGGAAAGCCTGCGGATGTGGGTGGGCGATAAAGATCCTGGCCCAGTTCACCCAGTTGCTGGCCCAACCGCATCGTGGGAATCGATCGCTCCATGGCGCGAGCCAACCCCACCGCCAGTTCGACGGGGCTCTTGATCCGTCGCCGATACGCGGCCGAAGCGAAGAAGTGCCGAGACCGCAGGATTCTCTCGATGATCACTCCGACGTCATCATGTTGGTGAAACTGAGTGACCAGCGGTTCCAAAAACTGCGAACTGGGAACCTGGCTCTCGATCGAATCGGTTTGCTTTGCAGGTTGGTTCGTTTCCTGTACATCCCCAACGTCGTCGGCGACCAACCACGCATACAGTTTGCGAACGATATTCTCCGCGGTCGCTGGATGCTGGGCCACGATCCGGACGGCGTCCTCGGCATTCCACGCTCCCTGCTGACCCAACAGAGTCTTCTGCCCATCGTCGAACTCGTGAGCGAAAAAACGTAACTCGTTACGCAGCACGAAGCGTCCAGTCAGTGCACGAGCCGCAGCGTTCAGATCGTGCTCATCGTAATGGCCGGGCCCGACACCAAATCGGTCCAACAGTTGACCAGCGACGTTGGTGGCCGGTTCGGACCGGCGACTTCGATCGGATCGTAGGCTCAGGTACAGGGCCGGATCGTTGATCACGTCGCCCAGCAACTGACGGTAGCTTCCCAGCGATCCTTGTCGCAGCGTATGGATCGAACGCACCATCAGCCGGGCGTTGTTCACCCCGTCGTTGCTGATCGCAAAGTGATGGTGCCAGAACAGGGTCATCTTTTCCAGCAGCGGATGTGGAGTTTCGATCATCCTGCGCAACCACCACGCGCGGATCGATTCCGTCGAGCCGTCGGTTGCTGCGGCGGACTCGTATCCGTCGAAAGTGGCCTCGAATTCCAACAGGTCTCCCGGAGGACGCAATAATCGTTCGATCGTCTCGTCGAGGCCGTCGTCGATCGCCTGTTGCAGCGTCGACCAATCCGCAGCGAATCCAGCACGGCGCAACAGATGCGCGGCTCGCGGCAGATCCCAAGGCCCATCTGGTCCCGGTTCGTAGGGCGCCCAAGCCGCTTGTGGTGTCATCTCGCATGCTCCCTGATGTCTGGTTGTCTTGAACTTGACGCACCGGCTCAATCGGCCGGCTCCGAACGCCGTGCGTCAGGGCTGGAGATCCAGTTCCAATTCAATGGTCAGTTGTTCGGCCCGATCACCGCCGGCGGCGATTTGCAACCGGCCGATACTGCCCACGACCGCAGCCAACATTCCGATCTCCGCTTCCGCCTGTTCTCGCGAATGGCCTTTCTCCACCATGTTTTGCCGGATCAGCGTTTCGCGATTCGCCCGGACGATGGACGCCAGGCTGCTGCCGTTGAGTTGGGCGATCGAGTGATTTCCGGCCTCCGGCACCACCCCCTCCTTCGTCTCCTGCTGCAAGGCGTCGATCAGATCCCGAGCCAGGGCATCGGTTGAACTGAGGACCAAGAAGCCATCGAGCATGGCCAGGGCGGGTTGAAAGTTGAAACGGGTCTCGGCCGGCGCCCGATCGCTCTTTTCCGGTGGTAAAAAGGCAGCCAAGGTGTACTTGACGCCGGCGTGCGTGGGCTTATCCAAGATCAATCCCGGTTCGGCCTGTTGGCCGCGAGTGAAGTTGATCAAACCCAACGCCTTCTGCCAGGCTTCTTCGGCGACCAACGAGAACTGATCCGGGCGTTTCATGCGAAAGACGAGTGCGACGCCCGGCAACTGCGGGTCGGGCGTCCCGATCTCGGCAGGATACTCTTGCTGGGCGATGACCATCCGCACCTCGGGATGAAGTTCCGCCAGTACTTCTTCGGTCAGATCGCGCCCCGTAAAGAAGATGCCCATCATGTTTTCGAAGAAGATCAGCCCCGACGTGCGTTGAGGGAACAGATCGTCTTTGGCCGCATAGAACCGGTGCAAATCGCGGTAGAAGCTGATGCCCGCGATCTGCCGTGGTACGTTCAGATTCGGCATCGCGCCGTCTGCCGCCTCAGTTGATTTCGCGAAGCCGGTCGGCAATGCTCCATCGTCTGCACGGCCATCGCTGGTGACCGTCATCGTCAGCGTTAGATCTTCCAGGTCCAAGTCCAGTGCCAGCCAATCGGATTGTTTCCAGGCCTGCATCAGCGGCGCCAGCAGAAGAGTCAGCAGGGGATTATTCTGCTGGTCCAATGCAGCCGCTACGGGCGGCAATTCCTTCAGCACATCCATGCGGGCAAACACCGACGCGACCGGCCGTTTGGCGGATGACTTTCGGGATTGCTGATAGCTCGGCAGCGAGGCAAGATTTGGCAGATCGGCTTGTTGGATACGATCGATGGCCGCTGTCAACGCCTGGGGCTGGTTGGTCCACAGCAGTCGGTTGCCCAGGATCGCATGCGTCTGGCCCGGCCCGAAGCTCCAGCCCGTGACCCCTCGATACTCGGCAGATCTCACCGAATCGTTCTGGCCTTGCTCTTGATTCCGAGCAATCATCAAGAGGAAGTCGTGAACCTCGCTGAGAACCTTCTCATCTTCCGCCTCGAGGATCACCAACACCTGCTCGCCGGGGCCGATTCCCAACGTGATGCCGCCTCCCAGCAGTTTCTGCAACAGGCCCTGCAGATCGGTTTCGAAACGCCGCTCGAAGTACTCGACCAGATTCATCATCTGCAGGAAATCGGGCTGATTTCGCTGACGTACAAACTCGGGATGCGAAGTCACCGCCTGCTTCACTCGCGGCTCGAACAACTGCTGCAGCACACGATCGGGCTGAGAAATCTCTACAGCCACGTAGGCCTCGTGCGGCAACGCGGTGGCATGCGACCAGCCCGGCGAATCGGCCGCCAACATCGGGGTGGTGATCGATGCGATCAGAACCAGCAGCACGGCGGACCAGCGATAGCGATAACGAATCATGCTTGAATTCCTTGCAGAAAAGGGCAAAAGAAGTACAACGATCATTTTTTTCGAGGTAAACTCGATCCCATGGATCACAAACCGAAAACAACGGGGTAACACGTCACAAGTCGCGTCGATGGAATACGATCAGCGATACCAACAGGGCGGCCAGCGTCGGAACGCCGTAGCCAGCCAGAATACGAGGCACGGATAGATGGCGAAACTCCCGCGGCTCGAGAAAGCTGTCCTGGCGAGCTTGCCTTGCAGGTGCCTGCGACTGGCCCGTCATCACACTGATGAACTTCGCGAGCGCTTCGGCATCCTCCGCCATTTGCGTGGAAGTTTGCTCCTCGTCCAGCTCAGCCGTCTCCCACGGCGTCCGCAACAACGAGGGGACCGCTACGTACATGGTCCAAGGCGAGAACTGTTCGAGATCGAAAGTGCTTAACACCCAATTCACGGGCATCCACGTGAATATCAGCACCACGGCCGCCAGCAGCGGGTGTCGCAATAACGTGCCGACCAAAAAGCCCAGCGTAACCAAAAACACCTGGATCAGCCCGACCACCGTCAGCGTTGACAGGACTCCGTAGGCGGTCACCGTATCCTCGGCCACATCACGCCGAGCGTACACCGCCAGCAGCACGACCGGGACCATTACCAACAGATAGACGGCCAACACGACCAACACCCGCGCCGCCCATGCGGCCAGCAAGTACTCGTAACGCGTGATTGGACGACTGAGAATTCCGTCGGCCAGGGAATCGAGTCGCGAGCCGGTTACGGGACTGATCCCCAACACCATGACGACCAAGAACCAAGGAAAAATCAGGTACGGAAACAGCAATGCCTGCAGCATCGGCGCGGTCGGGTTGGAAGCCCAGTTTGCTGCCAGGATCAGCAGCGTCAGAACGATTGTCGCGGCGAACCATAAACGCACCAGCCAGTTGGCCAGCAATCCCCCGAGTTCATAGCTGAGGATCGCTCCCGCGGGCATCCACCACAGCCGATTTCCCGAGGTCGAATCGATTGAACCCATGTGCCTGATCCTCCTGGAGCAATTGCAAGTAAGCGTTTTCCGTCTCGTTCTGACCCGACTGGATCGCTTGCAGCCTACAGCCACTAGCGTCGACATGACGCAACACCTGGGCCAACCCGGCGGCTCGCCCCGTGCTGCTCGCGATGCGAACCGCCAAGGTTCGCGGTGGTCGCCTCTGGACGGTCACCCCCTCCACGCCAGCGGCTTGCTGGACCACGGCGTCCATGGCTTCGGCGGAACCTTCCAATTCCAGGCAGATTTCGTCACTGACCAGTTTCTGTCGCATCTGCTGGATCGAACCGCTAAAGATCATGCGACCTTCCAGCATCACGCCCACGTGATCGCAGATCTGGTCGATATCGCTCAGGATATGCGTCGCCACCACCACGGTTCGCGTTTCGGCCAGTTGGCGGATCAGGTTCAACGTGAAACGTCGCGCCGCCGGGTCCAATCCCGCCGTGGGCTCGTCCCAAAGCAGAAGAGGCGGGTCGGCCAGCAAGGATGCGGCGATTCCCAACCGAGTGCACATCCCGGTCGAAAACGTGCCGATCCGCTGTTCCGTTGCACCGGTCAACCCGACGGCTCGCAGCAAGGAGGTCAACCGTGGCTGGCGTATCTGGCGAGGCAAACGGCACAGTTTCCCCAACAGATCCAGATACTCGATGGGACGCAGATGGGCGGGGAAGCTCGGGTTCGTCGGTAGAAATCCAATCATCCTGCGTACATGGACGGCATGGACTCCTGCTGCTTGGCCAAACACCTGGGCAACCCCGGCGGTGGACCGTTGTAGTCCCAACAGCAGACGGATCGTCGTCGTCTTGCCCGCACCATTGGGGCCGAGCAGCCCGTAGATAGCGCCCTCAGGAATCGTTAGGTTCAGATCATTTACCGCGATCACACGCCCCGAGTAGACCTTCGTCAGATGCTCCGTTCGAATTGCCAGATTCACGCAAATCGTTCCTGATTTAAGGTGCTAATAAAAGGGGGTGGCGATCACGGTTCAGCGCGCGGAGGACATGGCATTCATCGGACACACGATGAATCGTGAACTCCAACGGACACGATGAATCGTGAACTCCAGCGGACACGATGAATCGTGAACTCCAACGGACACGATGAATCGTGAACTCCAACGAACACGATGAATCGTGAACTCCAGCGGACACGATGAATCGTGAACTCCAGCGAAGACGACACCGTAGATGTTCGCTGTTGTCATGGCGATCTTGAGTTCGCGTGAGAAAAAAAAGAAAGTACCGCTTGCTGCTGTCATCGCATGCGTGTTGTCTGCCATCCGGGCGGCCTGGGCCCGCCGAGTGCCGTAAGTGT
>SKVE01000815.1 GCA_007129635.1 Planctomycetaceae bacterium | reverse complement strand
CGAGCGATGACCACCAGATCCTCGCGGGAATGGCCCAGCCAACCCGACAGCGCGGCCCGGTCCATCTGGCCCATATCCTCCGCACCGCCGGGCTTGTCCTGCCGCACCCATGCATAGACCGCCGCGTGCAGCGCATCCAGGCCATACGCGAAGCCATCGGCCTGGGAATCGTTCGCGGCATGCACCGCACCATCGGCATAGCGCTCATTGACGAGATGGCTGGTCAGGATGGAAATCAGCGGTGAGGGTGTATGGGTCAGTTCGTCGTAGAGCCCGAGGTGTTCGAACCGTCCGGCGCTGTGATGCATGTGATAGAGGTACGCGGCATCCGCGTAGGCCGCCGGTGACGCCTCGACATCACCGCCGGCGTGCGCACGGATGCGGCCATCGTCCACCAGCCGGCCGTGCACCACGTCCAGCAGTTCCAGCCAGGTCTCGCCGACCGCCCGCATCGGGTCCCCGGTTAGCTCGGGCCGGTAACCCTCGTGACCCAGCTCGCTGTCGCGCATCAACCGGCCCTTCACGGTCAGCGCCCCCAGCGCCATGAAGGCATCCTCGGCGGCCATGTCCTGGACATGCACCAGGACCCGCTCTTCCGCATCCAGCCCCTGCGCCACAGCCACCGGGGTGGCCTGGACGTTCGCCATACCCGCCACTGTGAACGCCATGACCGCGGTCAGCGCCTTTACGGATGTCGTCATGCTCTTCTTCCCCTGATGTGTGTTCGACATTCGGGCAGATCGTGTCGCCCATGTCTGAGCAGACCGGGCACGCTTCGACCGGTTCCCCCGGATAGCCGTTGCGTCTACACAACAGTGTTGCCTTTTAACGCGATCTTCATCGCAGCTTAACCGGGGCGTCACCCGGCCTCCTCATGCTTGCGCCCTGTCGAGAGGCACTCGCGTCTCGCCAATGTTCAAACGCAAAGAGGGGAGAATCCCATGAATCGCAAACACCTGCTGACCAGCCTGATCGCGGCCGGTCTGGTCGTACCAGCCCTGGCCACTGCCGACTGGACGCTGTACGGACGCGCCCACCTGTCCGCCGATGTCCTCGACGACGGCGCCGACTACAACGAGTTCAATGTCTCGAGCAATTCCAGCCGCCTGGGCTTCAAGGGCGAGCGCGAGTTCCGCGAACAGCTGGTCGGCATGTTCCAGATCGAACAACAGATCGACTTCGACACCAACGGGACAAACTTCGCCACCCGCGACACCTTTGTGGGCCTGAAGGGTTCCGAGTGGGGCATGCTCCGCATCGGCAAGTTCGACACCCCGTTCAAGCGCGCCCGTGGCCCGGCCAACTTCTTCGGCGACCAGGTCGGCGACATGCGCAACCTGACCCGTTCCGCCGCGCAGACCGGCCGCTTCGACGAGCGCTTCAACAACAGTATCCACTACCAGACGCCGAGCTTCGGCGGCCTGACCTGGAACATCCAGTACTCGAACGAGACGGACGGCGCCACCACCGCTGACGGGGCCCCCAACAAGGCCTATTCCACATCTCTGAACCTGAGCATGGGCGACCTGACCGGCGCGCTGGCCTACGAGAAGCAGGAAGACGGCGACGTGAACCCGGACGCCTGGCGTCTTGCCGTCGGCTATCGCATCACGCCGGCCTTCCGCATGGGCGCCTTCTACCAGAACTCCGAAACCACCAGTGGCGACGAGGCGGATGTGTACGGCCTTGGCGGGCAGTTCCGCCTGACCCCGAGCATGTACCTGAACGGTCACGTCTTCCAGCTGGATTCCGACCTGGACGATGCCGACGCCACCATGTATGCCCTGGGTCTCGAATACCGCCTGGATAGCGATCTGCGCTTCTACGGCAACATCGCCATGGTCGACAACGACGACAACTCGGCCCTGGCGCCGTGGAATGCCGCCAAGAGTGTCAGCCAGCCGGGCGTGGGTGGCGAGAACGCTACCGCCCTCTCGATCGGCATGCGTTACGACTTCTGACCGAGCAATGCCGGGGCCGGCGGCCAGGACCGCCGTCCCCGTTTTCCGAGCCCCGCCGGACTACGCCCCGGCGGGGCTTTTTTCTGTGATTCGCGAAGCGCCGGCGGCGCACTTACGTTGTGACACCGGGACTCTCGAGAAGTGGGGCATACAGGTAGAGGCTGGTCACAGTGCGACAGGTGCAGGCCGAGATCCCGTTACCGACCGATCGGAAGGGGTTGGTCGTCACCGATTAGGGGCCGACACGGCCGCGCGCCTGCGCAGCAGATGCGCGGCCGGCGATAGCCTCAGGGACGCTTGGGGGTCTGGTATTCCGCCTCTTTCTGGAAGGGTTCCCAGATGGTCTCGTAGCCGACGAAGCCCTTTTCGTTCGGCTTCATCTGACGGGTCACCAGAAAGCGTGACTTGCCGTCCGGAACTTCCGGGTGCTTCTTGTCGGATTGCTGACTCATGGTGCATTCACCTCGCTTCGATGAAAAAAGAGGGGACGAAAGAAACGCCGTCTCGCCCCCGACTCACTGACAAAACCGGGCGAAGGTGCTCTATCACTCGATGGGGACCGCTCTCCCGCTGTCGATCTCCGGCCCCGTCTCCACCTTGCCGCCATGCTCGATTTCTTCTGCGCTGGCATCCCGCACCAGCAGGATGTTCAGCTTGAAGACCACCT
>SKVE01000405.1 GCA_007129635.1 Planctomycetaceae bacterium | reverse complement strand
GGAATCGGACCTCGAATGGCTGCATGACGAGTTCTCCCACGGGCACTTTCGATTGATTCGGGGATCCGCAGCTTGAAACGCATGCTCAGTCGGTCTCCTTCACCGGCAAACGAAGCGTGCTGGAAGCGTGCTCGCGGATTGCCGCGCGGATGGCTGAAGCACTTTCTGGTCAGCTCACCGATATTTCAGTCCCAGGCTGCCGAATCGTAAAACGCGTAGCACGTGTCCCGCGCCGGCCCCTCCGAAATCTCATGCAACTAAATCAACAGCCCGCAGGACCGGTGGGGAGCGAGAGGGGGGGGGATAGGTATTCAGGGCAACCGGCCACGGAACGGAAGCGGGTGTGCGAGAAACTGCGAAATCAGGCCAGAATGCGGCAAAATGAACACGCCAGGTCGGGAGTCGTTTTCCGATCAGCCGTCTTCCCAGTGGTTCGTCGTCGGCCGAAAACGACTCTCGCCCTCTGTTGGCTTCACCGGCAACCATAAAAAAACGGGTGGGGGCCGTGACGGCTCGCCCCACCCGTATCGTTCGACCGTTTGCCAGGCTTACTACGGCGTCGCCGCCTTGGCTTGTTCCAGCAGCTCCTGTGCACGGGGCCTGACCGGATCGCCGACACCCGAATCCAGCACTTTCTGCATGGCCTCGGCCACGGCCTGGGGATGCTGCACCGCCAGTTTGGCCGCGATGGCCACGGCCGCGTTGGCCGCTGCGTCACGCAGGGCCGGGGTGTCCAGATGCCCCGTGGCCGCTGCCAGCGTTTCCGGCGACGGGATGCGGATCAGAACGTCGATGGCCAATCGCCGCTCGTCGTCGCGCAGCGCGGTTTCCAGAGCAACTTGGTACATCTCCATCCGTTGAGCATCCGGAACAACGAACTGGCGAGCGATACGCAGGTAACCGCGCAGCGCTCGGATCTTCAGGCCTTCGTTGGCCGCGTTGCGAGCCAGGTTCAGCAGGGCCGGTGCCGCGTCGGGGGTCATCCAGTCGCCCAGTTGCTGAGCGGCTGCACCTTGAACGGCTGCGTCGGGCGATGTCGAGGCCTCGACGATGGCTTGCAAAGCGCGACCACCGCCGATCGCCCCGATGGCTTCCAGCAACTTGCCTTTGTGCGGCGTCGCCGCTCGCGGCATGGCGGCTGCCAATTTCCCGGCACATGCATCGCGATCGGGCATGCGGCCTGCAGCGGCTTTCAAGGCATCGCCGGCCATCTCCAGCTCCTGCGGGTTCCTGGCGCCGACCGTCCGATCGATCAACCAGGACAGTTGATCGAAGTCGATCGTATCGCCCAGCGCCTGGAAGGCTGCCGCACGCACCGCCGGGTCCGAGTCGGCGGCCGCTTGACGCAACTGAGGCACGGCCGCGGTGATGCCCCGCAGACCGACCAATTCGATCAACCGCATCCGCGTCTGGCCTTCGACGGTCCCCAGCCGCTCGGCAAGCTCCGCATCGACCTCCGCGCCGGGCAGGTCCATCAGCGATTCCATGGCAGCGGTGGCAATGTCCTCGTCGTCCTCGACCGCAGCAGCCAACAACACCGGAACGCAAGAAACGTCGCCCTGCTGGCTGATCGCCTGGATGGCTGTCAGCCGCACATTCTTCGGACCGGTCTCGGCCGCCGAAGCCAGCAAGCTGACCGCCGGTCGATCTTCGCGATCGATCAGCGCCAGGATCATCAGCGCCTGACGCTCGGCAGGCATCTGCTCCAGTTCGGCTACCAGTGCGTCGGTCACTTCCGCGCCGGGCAACTCGCGAGCGACCCATAGCCCCAGGCCGAACAGATCCCGATCGTCCGAATTCAGCAGCTCGATCAATTGAGCCGTCCCGTTCGTTGGATGGGCCAGGATCAAGCCGCGAGTGGCTTCCAGCACGCGTTGCCTGGGCACATCGGCGTCACGAATCGCCTGGTACAGCCGGACTGCCGTCTCGGCGTCACCGCCGTGAACGCTCTGCTCGGCGCACAGGATGCCGCCTTCCGCGACGGCGGACCGAACCGACCGCGGGGCTTCGGCCATCGCCGGGCTGCCCAAGAATTGTTCCAGAGCCTTGGTGGCTGCGGCATCGCCAATGCGTCCCAACGCGACGGCAGCAGACTCAGCGACCTCGACGTCCTGGTTGGTCAACATGCCGGCCAGGATCTCGACGGCTTCGGCGTCACTTCGCATACCGATCGAATTCACCACGCCCACCAGCAGACGACCTTGCAGTTGGCCGGCCGCTTCGCGCAGCGCCTGGTCGGCGGCCGGATCGGGGATCGCTTCCAGCGCGATCCGAGCCCAGGCGGCCAGTTGTTCGTCGGTCAGCAGGGTGGCCAAGGCCGGAACGGCCCGACCGTCACCAAATCGTGTCAGGTGCTTGCAAGTGATCGCCTTGTCGGCCCGTGGCGAGTCTTCGGATTCGATGATCGCGATCAGACCGTCCTGCCGTTCGTCGGCAGTCTGATCGGCGGCGACGAAACCGATCGGTAGCGAGGCCAGCGCCAAGAGCGCCGCGCCCAGGCAGGCTGCCCTTCGTGCAAAAAATCGATACATATTGGAATTCTCCGTGAATAAGCGTTGTTGGATCTGTGGGTGGTTGTTTTGAAGCTGCCGTTTGGCGATTACATCCGCCAGGGTTCGCGCAAAGCTT
>SKVE01000358.1 GCA_007129635.1 Planctomycetaceae bacterium | reverse complement strand
CCGTCCGGGCTCGGGGGGAACGTATCGCAATTCGACGGGCACCTGCTGATTGTCCTCGGTCGCCACGATTTCAATCGGTCCGATTTGCTCGACCTGACCGTCGGGCTTTGTGACTTGAAGTTCGACGGGAATCGCCTTGTTCACGTATCCGCTGACGCGGACCGTCGCTCGGATCGGCAATTCGTTCTTGACGAAAACCGTGTACTGATCCTGCAGGTTCTCCACAGCCACATCACGCGTCTGAACGACATCCCCCACCCCGCCGAAAGGCACCGCATACAACGGATATCCCAAGCGTTCCAGCTCGCGACCGACTTCAGCCAGTTCCACGGGCGGATCGAAGGCCGTCTGGACGCCGTCGCCCATCAGCACGACGGCGGCCAACCGTTTGCCCATTTCGCGCCGCAGCGCCTCGTGCAGATTGGTTCCGATATCCGTCTGGTCGCCCAACGGTTCGTCCGGCAACTCCAGCGTTCGTCCCACTCGATCGATCGGCTGCAGTTCCCGATCATACGCATAGGTTTTGACCTCGATCTTCTCGGACAATTCCTCCAGCAGAGGCGCAGCCTGCTGCATGGTCGCCGTCTGCGATTCCCAGCGGGACCGCCTGCCGCCGGTATCGGGCAGTTGCATGCTACGGCTGGAATCCAATAGCAGGATCAGCACCGAAGTCTGAGGCCTGCGAACCGTGCTGATTAGGGTCGGCCGAAGCATCGCCAGCACGATCATCGCAATCACTGCCAGTCGCAACCCGGCCAACACTCGTCGCCCACGCGACCCCAGCCGGCCAAACGCCGGCTGGACCCCCAGCAGCAACACCAGTACCAGCGCGACCACCGCGACCAGCGTATAACTGTTTCCCAAAGGCTGGAGGTACCAGTGCGACACGGCAGATCACCCGGAATCGGCTAAGTCGCCATCGTAGAGACGGTAGGTCTTGGTGATCTTCGCACCGCCCCGTTTCAACGATTGATAGGACAAACGATTACTCTCCAACACCCAGGAGAACTCGGCCTCTTCAATCCCCCACGCCAATGCGTCAGGCACCAGTCGAGAAAGCAGGACCAGCCCGACCCCCCACTTCTGATACTCGGGGACGACGTTCGTAGCGATCAGACGGATCCGTTTGATCGCCTTCTTGTTAGCCAGCAGGCGAAAGAACCCGAAAGGGAACAACCGACCATTGATCTTCCGAATGCGAGGATGGAAATCCAACAATCCAAAGACCGCCCCGATCGGCTCGCCATCGACTTCGGCAACGGTCGTCATCTCGGGAACGATCAAATGCTTCAAACCGGCGGACATGTGATCCACTTCGTTTTCAGACAACGGGACGAACCCCCAGGATCCAACCATCGAACGATTATAGATGTCCAGGAACATGCGAACATCTTGATGGAACCGCGAACGATCGAGCGTCCGCAATTTGACGTCGAAGCGTCGAGTTGCCTCGGCGACGATAAACTCCAGCTTTTCGTCCAGCCCTTCTAGCATTTCAACGTGTCCCCAGAAGGCATACATGTCTTGGGTCGGCTGCAATCCGACCGCTTCGATCAACCGTTGATAATAGGGCGGATTGTAGGTCATCATGAACGTGGGCATGCTGTCGAAACCATCGACTAGCAGCCCACATTCGTAATTCATCGAAGGATTCACGGGCCCGCGAATCGCCTGCATCCCCCGTTGCTTCAGCCATTGACCGGCCGCGTCAAACAAACCGTCAGCGACCGCTTGGTCGTCGATGCTTTCGAAAAAGCCGAAAAACCCGCGTTGCTCCTCGTGCCGTTGATTGTGAGCGCGGTTGACGATCGCCGCAATCCGACCACACGGACCGCCGTTCCGGGTCGCTAAGAACGTCTGAATCTCCGAGTATTCGTAAAACGGGTGCTTCTTGTAGTTTAAAAGCTCCAATTGGTTTCGTCGTAAGGGTGGAACCCAGTGGGGGTCGTCTCGATACAACCGCCAAGGCAGATTGAAAAACTGAGCTCGTTCCTTGCGACTATTTACCGGTATGACGGCCAAATCCGACATGACTGAAACCTGTTTCATCTGCAAACGTGAAGACTTCTTTGCTATCTGCCATCCCAGCAAAATATGGTACAAGGATTTCGCGGCGATGAACACACCGTTCTTCGGAGCTACTGGCAATGAAGGTTCTCGTGACCGGCTCTACCGGGCTGGTAGGAAATAATTTGGTTCGGGCTCTACTAGACCAGGGCCATCAGGCTCGAGTTCTTATCCGAAGCTCTTCAGACCCTCGCCCCTTGGAGGGACTGTACGTCGAGTGCTTCAGGGGGGATGTGCGGGATCGAGGATCGGTCCGGGCGGCGTGCCAAGGTGTTCAAGCGGTGATTCACGCGGCGGCAGCGATTCATTTGGGTTGGACACGTTTGGCAGAAGTTCGGGAAATCAATGTCGGCGGAACGCGGCAGATCGCTGAAGCCGCCCGGGAAGCGGGCATCCGGATGGTCCATGTCTCGACGGTCGATACGCTCGGTCTGGGGACGCCGAGCGAGCCGGCCGACGAAGACACCGACCCGAATGGCCAAGTGCCATGTACTTACGTGTTGACCAAACGCGAATCGGACGCCGTGGTGGCGGAATTGGTCAGCGAAGGGTTGGATGCGGTGAT
>SKVE01000330.1 GCA_007129635.1 Planctomycetaceae bacterium | reverse complement strand
CACAGTATCTCGCCGGAACGGTCATCCCCCCGAGAATCGTGATCCGCTGGATAAACATTACCAAATCATCCGAGACGAAATGGAAGAAATCCTTCAGGAACTCAAGATTGCGGCCTAACGGAAAAACCCAAGATCGACAATAAATTGTCGATCTTGACGCGTGAAGGGCCATAAGGATGAATCGCCACCCTCTCATGGTATCCCGGATTTCCCGGCCTGCCATCAGTAAGTTACCGATCTTGATCGATGGGCCGAGCCTGACGGACCCACGATTCATCGAGTGTGACTCCAAAGCCGGGACCACTTGGGCAATGCACCACGCCTTGTTCGCATTTCAGCGACGAAGTGAGACACGTGACGGGCAGCGCCGTGTTGCCTTTGAATTCCATGAAGTCACCGATATTGGAGGTCCACGAAGCGAATTGGACCACTTCCAGATACCCCAGGCCGCCGCCTGACATGTGTGGCACCACTTGCAGCCCCGCAGTCGCCGCCATCCGCGCGACTTTGGCCGCTCGGATCATACCGCCTCCGTAATGCAGGTCCGGTTGGACAATATCGACGCCGCGATTGGCGATCATCCACCGCCAGCGATGCATGCTGAATTCCTGTTCCCCGCCGGCTACGGGCATGCACAGCCGGTCAGCAACCTGCTTGGTGCTCCACAAATCGTCAAACTCGCAAGGCTCCTCGAAGAATCCGTAGTCGTACGCTTCCAGCATCCGACCGATTCGGATCCCTTCCCGCGCGTCGTAACTGCTGTTCGCATCGACGTACAAAGTAAACCGGTCCCCAAAAGCCTCTCGCACTGCAGGAATCAACGCCTCCGAGCGACCGGGCAGCGAATCGGCACTGCGACTCATCCGACCGCCCACCCGATACTTCAACGCTCGAACACCGGATTCAGCCGCCAATCGCCGCAGATGGTCCACCTCCGATTCAGGCGCATTCCCGCGATTGCCGCTGGCCACATAGACGGGGATCTCTCGGCGGAGTGTGCCGCCAAAAAAATCGGCCAACGGCCGCTGAGCGACCTGACCCATCAATTCCAGCAGCGACATCTCGACCGCCGCGACGCAGATCCATAGCGTCAAGCCCTGCAGTTTGTAGTTGCTGCTGTGCCGGTAGACCTCCCACAGCAACCGCTCCAGGTCGCGAGCATCACGACCGATGAACCATGGCGCAACCAAGTTCAAAAAGATGGGATACGCGACGGTCATGCGAGCCGGATGAGGAACCGTGACAGCTTCGGCACCGTCGGTCGTACGGGTGCGGACCAGAAAGATGCGGCCGACGCGCAGCAGTTCGATCGATGCGATCCGCACGGGTCGGTCCACGAAAGACACGTCCAGGACGGGCTGGTCTGCGACGCGAGCCAACTCGTCCATCGTGGCAGCCGCCATGTCCGAAGCGTCTGCGCGTACCCCTGCGGAAAATCCACCCATTACCGATGCCGCCAGAAATCCGCGTCGCGAGCCACTGGACACGGGCGGCCGATCTGCTGGTTTCATCGTCGATGCTCCTCCATTGTTCTGATGATGTCGTTTCCGCTCCTCAAATATCATCGACGGAAACCATGCTCGTCACAATCACGGTTGGGAACGCGGGAAAAATAACTTCGGGAAACCCAGTGTAGCCATCACGGTCCGCCATCATTGCAATCCTCCTTCGAATAGGAAGAAACAGTCTAAAACCAGCCAATACCATATCACCAGTAAGCGGCAAAATTCTTTTTTCACCCTCCGAAACGGAGTTTTACCAGCCAGTGGACAGCTTGCGCCGCGAAGACGGTCGCTTGGTTTTGCGTTTCTTCGACGCTCGCATTGTGAAATGCCGTGTGGCCTTTGACGGCCAGAACCCCGTTCGCTACATGGATGGCTGACGGGATTGATGGCTGACGAGACAGGCTGCCAAGAGACCGTTTTCTGGAGGCTCGACTCATCTTGATGAACGAATCCTCCACGATTCCGAGCCACAAGCCGAAGACCGAGGCGGAGATGGCTGCGTGCAACCGTGGCCAAAGATGGCCAAGATTTTCTACAAACATCCAGACGACAGGCGGTGCAGCCAATCGCCAGAAAACCCGGTAAAAACCAGGAAAAGTGCGATGAACCAGTGACCCCGACGGGACTCGAACCCGTGTTGCCGGCGTGAAAGGCCGGTGTCCTAGACCGCTAGACGACGGGGCCAGGCAATCGATTCCCAAGTCTGGGAACCGTGAACCGTTGCGTTGGTATACTAAGCTCACCCGGCGAGCGTCAAGGGGGTTACCAAGAAATTACCGGCAGTTTGTGCTCAGCGGGACCGAAAATGACAGCAATCGGAGGCGAAAGAAGTAGCTCGAGGAGGACCGGTCAGTCAGCGTCGAATCTGCCAGGTCCAAGGTCGAGATCGGTTAATCGGCAACCGATTCCTCAGACGGGCGGCACAACGCATCACCGGGCATCGCTTCGCTGCGTTTAATCGCATCGTAAACTTCACGCCGATGCACGGGAACCTCCTTGGGTGCCTCAACGCCCAGACGCACCTTGTCACCACGTATCTCTACCACCACGATCGTGATGTCGTTATTGATGACAATGCTTTCGTTCTTTTTCCTCGATAATACCAACATAAAGCCATTCCTTTGAAGT
>SKVE01000031.1 GCA_007129635.1 Planctomycetaceae bacterium | reverse complement strand
CCCGCTGAGTTGCACGGCGCCGTATTCCTGCCGGCGCCTTTGGAGGGCAAAAAAAACCTTGTTTGTTCAAAAGCTGGCACGGTGTGGGTGCTCACGCCCACCTGGGGACGAAATCAGGATTCGCAAGACCCCGTCTTGTCAAAACAAGGGTTCGAAAAAACGTCAATCCCCGAGTTCCCTCTGTGGACCGAAACTCGACCAGGCAATCGATGCTCCGTCTATCAAAAAAAATGCGAAGCGGGGGAAATCATCTCCTTCGGCAAATGGGCCGTGCCTGTGTTTTTCCCCCCGACGACCCAATGAATCGATCGTGACTGAGGCAACATAAAATGCTTGTGCATCAGGAGAAGACTGTGGACCTGACTCCCAAACAACTGGCTCGCATGATGGATCTTAGCGCCGTGCGAACCGATGTCGAACTCGACGAAATTCGCCAACTGGCCGAGACGTGCCAGCGTTATGGCTGTATCTGCGCGTTCGCCTTGCCGTGTTACACCCCGGATTTGGTCCGTCTGCTGGCCGATTCGCCAGAGGTGGGCGTGGGGGGGGTAGTGGGTTTTCCCTCGGGAGCCCATAGCACCGCTACCAAAGTAGCCGAGGCTCGGGAACTGCTCGAGCAGGGAGTGGCCGAGCTGGACATGGTGTTGAACGTCGGCATGCTACGTTCCGGACGTGAGGAACTGGTCGAGCACGACATCCGCGCGGTCGTAGAAGCCGCCCACCCCGTCCCGGTCAAGGTGATCCTGGAGGTGCACTACCTGACGGACGACCAAATCGTACGCGCCAGCCAACTGGCGGTCCACGCTGGCGCAGCTTTCGTCAAGACGGCCACCGGCTGGGCCCAGACGGGCGCGACGCTGGCAAACGTACGCTTGATCAAATCGGCCGTCGGCGACGCCGCTCAAGTCAAAGCAGCCGGTGGGGTCCGAGACTATTCGACCGTGGTCCAAATGATCCAAGCTGGCGTTACCCGGTTTGGTGTCGGTTTGGCCTCCGCCCAGAAAATCCTCGAAGAATGCGCCGCGGCGAACGCCGAGCGTGAAAATGACTCCTAAACGTTTGTCCCAGCCATTGATCGCAGGAGAACCCCACATGCCCGAAACCATCCTTGCCTATGATCTGGGCACCGGCGGAAACAAGGCGTCGTTATACGATGACGCCGGCCGCTGCCTGAACAGCGCGTTCGTTCCTTATGACACCCAATACCCCCGGGCGGGCTGGCACGAGCAGAAGCCCGAGGTTTGGTGGGATTCCGTCGTCAACAGCACGCGACAGGTGCTCGACCGAACGGATGCGACGACCGTCCGCTGCATCGCTATCTCCGGACATAGCCTCGGTTGTGTCCCGCTGGACGCTGGCGGCAAACTCCTGCGTCACGCCACACCGATCTGGTCCGACAAGCGAGCTGCCCAGCAGGCAGACCGCTTTTTTCAAGAAATCGATCCGGCTGGCTGGTACCGACAGACCGGCAACGGCTTTCCTGCCGCGCACTATACGGCATTCAAGGTGATGTGGTATCGGGACCACGAACCCGACATGTTCGATCGCATCGCCAAGATCGTCGGCACCAAGGACTATGTCAATTTCCGTCTCACCGGACGCATCGCCACGGATTTCTCCTACGCCTCGGGCACGGGGGTGTACGATCTGACCGCCTGGGACTACTCAGACGAGTTGCTGGCCGCTGCCGGCTTGTCGCGCGAGCTGTTCCCGGAAATCGTCCCCTCGACCGAAATCCTGGGCACGCTTTCGCCCGAGGCTGCCGAGGCCCTGGGGTTGCCGAAAACGGTTCCGGTTGCGTGCGGCGGTGTGGATAACTCGTGCATGGCTTTGGGGGCGGGTAACACCAGCGAAGGCCGCGCGTATGCGTCGCTCGGCTCCTCGATGTGGATCGCCGTCTCGTCAGCGAACCCGCTGTTGGACCTGGCCAGCAAGCCTTACGTGTTCACCCATGTGATCCCCGGAATGTTCACCTCGGCCATGGCCATCTTCTCCGGTGGCTCGTCGCTCCGCTGGGTCCGCGACCACCTGGTTGCGAAGCTGGCGGGCGAGGCCCGGGCGGCGGGCGAAGACCCCTACGATGCCATGACTCGGATCGCCGCCCAGTCCCCGCCCGGCGCTCGAAAATTGCTGTTCAACCCCAGCCTGGCCGGCGGATCGTCGCTGGACGCCAGCCCGCACCTCCGCGGCGCACTCATGGGACTCGATCTGGGACACGACTTGCCGGATGTGATCCGCGCCACGTTGGAGGGCATTGCCTTGAATCTGCGCCTGGTGCTGGACCAACTTCGAGCACTGGGCCAGGTAGGTGACCAGATGGTGGTGGTCGGTGGTGCCAGTCGAAGCGACCTATGGCGTCAGATTCTGGCGGACGCGCTGGAAGTGGACATCGTCAAGACCAACGTCGGGCAGGAAGCCGGTTCCTTAGGTGCCGCCGCCGTCGCTGCCGTGGCCTGCGGACTGTGGGACGATTTTCAACGGATCGCCGACGTGCATCGCGTCCAAACGGTCAGCCAACCCAAGCCGTCCCACGTCGCCGTCTATCGCCAACTGCTGCCTCTCTTCCGTCGCGCCGCCCAAGACCAAGCCGACCTAGGCGACCTGTTAGCCGCCCTGCCCATCCAAGGTTAAACACTTG
>SKVE01000927.1 GCA_007129635.1 Planctomycetaceae bacterium | reverse complement strand
GGCGAAACAGTCGTCGTGACGGTGACCCTCGTGCACAACATCAAGCTGGATCGATGCCCTGTCGTCCAAGCCAGGGCCAGTCGAACAAGCTTCGACGCAATGCCCGCATCCGCCGCTGGCCGCCGAACCGGTTGCCTCGGAGCGATGGCTGTCGCAACGATGCATCGGCAGCACAGCGGTTACCGTGATCAGGTAACCGGCTAACGCCACCATCTTGATCATCGTTCGCGGCTGACGCATAAGCATCCCTGGAGCAGACGTTGCCCAATCGTGTATTCCGACATTAGTATACTCTTCGCCAAGTCCTGGTCAAGAGTGCGTTTGGGGGATTCGACAGCCGGACAGCCGGAGAACGATGGGCGTCAGTTATTTCTCGAACGGTGCCAAACCACTCGTCCACGGACAACTTTCGATAGTCGGCAGGTCGCGGATACGAACGGACATCAGGCGAATGTGTTCCTGCAACTCGGCAGCGGCTAAGGCCTGCCCCTCTTCCGGTCGACCGTTCGTTACGATCACACTGGCAGCCTGGCCATCGCGCACCAACGTCAGCGCGAAGGGTTTCTCGTCAGTGGAGTCTTTCCATTCGCGGCCGAGAGCAGAGACGACAGTCAGCAGCATCACGACGGCAGTCAGAACGAATCGCATGGTTGATTCTCGATGACTTGGGCGCGCTTCTCATCGGAGCCTTTTTCATCGTCTCGCGAGAACAGCGCGACGGTCTTGGACGACGGAATCGTGATCGTATCCGAGCCGAAGGTCTCGATCAGATGCGGATAGCTGCCGGGACTCAGGGTCTTCAGTTGCGAGACGGCCACGTCGCGCGAGTTGACCACCTCCAACATGGGCCGCTCGCCCAGTTTTCTCACGACCCCGACCATGCAGTACACCCGGACGTCCTGCGACTCGGAAATGCGGCAAGGCGTGTTGCCGTCGGTCGCATCCGGCCGGTTGATCGTTCCGGCTTCGACCTTGAAGTAGTAGATGCGGACGTGGGCGCTGTTGGTGATCTCGGACTGGGGGTTCGTTCCCTTACGTTCCACGTTCAGGGCGTAGAACGCGAGCGGCTGTTTGATTCCCTCGACGACCAACGGTCCTCCCTGCGCCATCATCCCGTAGATTCTCCCGCCGCCGTGCCCGGAGAAAGCCACGGGGGCCGGGGCGAGGAAGATCGTTCCCTGCCCACATTTCCAATCCACACGGCCTTGCACCCGAAGCAGGGACAAGCCGGGAGCAGATTGTGCATCGTCCGCCGTGGCGAGGACGAACGCATCGCCCGAGTCCGGGCCGCGTTTCCCGACGGAGGCACCGCCGCCGAGGATGCTGCGGTTGGGCGTGAGGCCGAACAGGTGGGTCTTGGGGCCCAGGGTGAGCGTGCCGGAGAGGCGGTAGTTCCCCTTGGGAACGAAGATCTTGTTATGGGACTGAATGGCTTCCTCGAAGGCCTGGGTATCGTCGGTCGTGCCGTCGCCTTTGGCACCAAACGCCTTGACATTCACCGCGTCTTCGTCCTCGAAGGAAGGAACTCCGCTGTAGTGCCGGGCTCGCAGCGCTGCGAAATCGGGTTCTGTTGACGCGGGTCTGCAGAGGGCGATTTCTCCCGTGGACTCGACGCCGTTCAGGAGATTCACGCCTTGGTGGGTGTGCGCCGAGTATCGCTCGATGTGCGTCCAGCCAGTCGAGGCGGGAAGCTTGCCGCCTTGCGTACAGATCGACGTCGCGCCGGTGACGAACGTATTCTCGATGTAGAGGTTCTCCTGCTTCACGGTCTTGGCGATCACGCCACCGGGATTCAAAGTAATCACGCAGTCCACCATGCTAAGACCAGCGTAGGATCGCTCAGTTGTGAAGTCGATCGCGGTGAGCCCGGCCGGCTCGATACGGCAGCCGACCAGGAGCGTCGGCACTTGCGAACCGCCTTTCGCGTACCGGATCGCCGCTTCCGTCTGTCCCCGGAACGTGCATGCGGTGAGCAGTGGAAAACGGCTGCTCGGCTCGATCACAATCCCGTACCGTCCGCCGAGGACCTCGATGTTGTACGTTCCGCCTCCTTGTCCGCAGCAGTTGTTCATGCCCGCATACGCGCCCTCCGCCTGGATGGTGCAATCGAGCATGACCGAGCCTTGTGATCCCGAGTGCCGAATCCCGATCGCGCCGGCGTGTCCGCGGATATCGATGTCGATGCCCTTGAAGTAATGGCCGAAAGAGATGTTGGGCTGTTCCCTTCCCCACTGCGGCTCCTGCTTGCCGGGCGCGTCGTCGCGCGTCTGTGCCCAGATCCACACCGCGATCTTCGGCTTGGCCGCGTCGCCGAACCCCTTGGCATCCTTGGACAATCGCAGGACCGGGCGTTTCCCCTTCGTCGAGCCAAACATGACGATCCTATGCGATTCGTCCCAATAGTGCTGGGTTCGGCTGTCGGTCCGCCTCGGGCGATCCAACTTTCGTACCTGCTGTTCGCAAGAAATCGTGTCGGAGATCAGATAGATCCCCTCCGGGAAGAAACAGACCAGGCCATGGTCGCGTGCGTCGTTGACGGCGCGCTGGATGGCGGCGGTCGAGTCCAGCCGGCCAGTCGGATCAGCCGAGTAGGGCGTTTTGGTGACGTCGAGCAGGCCGAACTGGAATAGCCGGTCGCT
>SKVE01000703.1 GCA_007129635.1 Planctomycetaceae bacterium | reverse complement strand
GTGGTCGGGCGACCGGCAAGTTTATGGCGTCTGCCGTGACACGGTGCGAAGTGGTCGAGCCGCGTTGCGGTATTCCAACGACGATCCTCAGCGTTACCGTTTGGCGACGCAACGCGTCGGACTGGAGCCCGGCGGGAAGTACCGGATCAGCGTGTGGGTGAAGACCGAGGATGTGCGAGGCGACGATTCGGGGGCGACGGTTTGCGTCGAGTGGCGAGACCAGCAGGGCAAGTGGCTGGGCGGCGTCTATCCCAGCGGCGTCAAGGGTACCCGCGACTGGACTCGCGTCGAGGCGGTGACTCGGTTGCCGCAGGAAGCCCGCGATTTTACGTTGTCCTGCTACGTGCGGCGCGGGATGACCGGGACGGCCTGGTTCGACGATGTCCAGGTAGTCCAACTGGCCGACCCGCCGCTGAAGACGATGTTGCTCTCGCCGACCTACCGCGGCCGGATCTCGGCCGCAGGTCCGGAGACGGTGCGAATCGGCCTGAACCTGAATCTGCTGGATTACGATTACCGGCCCGAGCAGTTGCGGCTGGATTGGCAATTGACCGACGAGGACGGCGGCCGACCGGTCGACTGGCGCGGCCAGCCGGTGACACCTCCGGCATCGCAGGCCCAGCCGCTGACCGAACGGGACGAGACGACGCTCGAATTTCCCGCCGCCAGCTTACCCGAGGGAACGTATGAGTTGACATTCCGGCTATGGGACCCCGAGGGCAGCGAACTGCAATCGGTCACGCACCGTTTGACCCGCGTCGCCGACGGTTTTCGGCCGCGCTGCACGATCGACTCACAGCGGCGGCTGTTGGTGGATGGCCAGCCGTTTTTTCCGCTGGGCATGTACTTTGGTTCGATCAAGGCGGAGGATCTCCAGGTCTTTGCGGACAGCAAGTTCAATTGCCTGATGCCCTACGGTTCGCCCACCCGCCAGCAGATGGACCTGGCGGACCAATACGGCTTGAAAGTCATCTACTCGATCAAGGACTGGTACTTCGGCTCGCGCTACTGCCCGCCCGACATCCGCTCGGTGGCCGACGAGGAGCCGAAGATCCGCGAGCGGGTGCGGGCGTTCCGCGATCATCCGGCCCTGTTAGCTTGGTATTTGAACGACGAATTGCCTCAGTCGTTCATGCCTCAATTGAACGCGCACCAGCGGTTTGTCGAAGAAGAAGATCCCGACCATCCGACGTGGGTGGTGTTGTACCAGTACCGTGAGGTCAACGATTACCGCGACAGTTTCGACGTGATCGGCACCGACCCGTATCCGATCGGGCGCGGCCCGGCATCGGACGCTGGGCGGTGGACCGCCGAGACGTTTCGTCAAGTCCACGGCTCACGGGCCTTGTGGCAGGTTCCTCAAGTATTCAACTGGGCCAACTACCGCGATGTCGCGGCGCCGTCGGATCAGCACCGCACACCCACGTTCGACGAGATGCGGAGCATGGCCTGGCAGTGCATCGCGGAAGGAGCGACGGGATTGATCTTCTATTCCTGGTACGACATCCAGCGCAACCCGGATGTGCCGCAGTCGGTGCAGTGGGAACGTCTGAAGAGGATCGCCGCCGAGATCGACCGGTACGCGGCCGTGTTGTTGTCGGCCGAACCGGCGCCGGTGGTCCACGTCGCCGGCGAGAACCCAGATTCGCCTTGCCCGCCCTGGCTGCACTGGACCGCGCGGCGGCACGAGGGAAGGGACTATCTGTTTGTCGTCAACAATGGCGATGGCGCGGGCCGCTTTTCGGTGACGTGGCCCGGCGCAACGCAACAGGTCGTCGCGTTGGACGAAGATCGGTCGCTCGGGCTGGAGAACCACCGTTTTCAAGACCAACTGAGCGAATTGCAACTGAGCATTTACGTCACCATCCCTGATTAGAACGGTTTTCGCCCCCCACCGGCCCCGTGACGTCGGTGGAGACACGTTTGACAACCACCACCAGCCAAGCAGGAGGAGTTTCGTCATGTGTTTGCGATTGGCCTTGGCCGTATTTGTTTGTTCTGCCTTTCAACCCGGTTCTGCGATGTCCGATGACCAGGCGGCCGCAGATGCCGCCAAGACCGCCTGGTCGGAGGATATCCGCCGGGCCCTGGCCTGCGAGGATGCCAGCTTGTGGACCGGCGTGGAAGCCGTGTCCGAACCTCGCAGGAGCGGGCAGACCGCTCTTCGCTGGGCTCACCACACCCGCAATCCCAGCGTGCGTTGCCTTGCCGCTCCCAGCGATCTCTCGAGCTTCAACACGCTCTCGTTCTGGCTGCATTCCAACGTGGCGAAAGACGCCACCTTCATGATCATCCTCGAATCGCCTCGCGAGCCCGGCGTCTTCTCCTATTATTCCCGCAAGGTGACCGTGGACTGGACGGGCTGGAAGCACCTGTCCTTCCATTTCCGCTCGTTCGGCAGAGTGCGCGACCCGAAGGGCTGGGACCGGATTTCCACCTTTCGTCTGACCGCCAGCGGCTGGGACCAGCAGCCGGATGATGATTCGGTTTGGATCATGGACCAGGTGGATTTCTCGTACGATCCGCAGCCCTACCGGCCGGAAATCCGGGTGGAGAAGTATCTGGAAACGCCTGCCATCGAGCGGTTCCGCGAGCGTCTGCGTCCCGGGCATCCCCGGTTGATCCTGCTGGACGAGGAC
>SKVE01000462.1 GCA_007129635.1 Planctomycetaceae bacterium | reverse complement strand
TGCCCCGAAAACTGCTGCCTGTACTTCCCCAAGCGGCCAAAGGCCCCCAATTAGTACCGAATTCATGCTCGTTTGTAGATGCCCACTGGCGAAGCTGGGTTAAGGCTAGCTAGAATAGGTTGATTCCAACAACGGTTGGCGCGCTCGACGGGGGGCGTGCCGCAGAAGACATAGGGAGCAATCGTTGTCAATCATCGGTGGGACACAACATGTGCGGGAGACGGCGATCGCCGTGCCGGGCACCTCCGTAGGGCCGCGGCGGACGGAGCATCTGAAGGCGGTTCCGCAGCAGCGACCGGTACGCCAGCAAATTCGCAGCTACTGTAAAGAAGTGGCAGCACGCATGGATAAGACCCATGCGGTGTCTAAGGACCAGTTGGAACGGGTATCTTGCAGTATTCTGCAGCGTTTGGCTTTGCCCGACGCGTTTATCGGCTGGACGATGGTCATTTTGGCCTCGGAGTTTTGGCGTGAGCAGGTGTCGGCCGTCCCTGCTTCGCGCAGGCTGTTGCTGCTGCCCCACTGCCTGAAACACTCCCGGGGATGCCCGGCGGAATATGACGAGCGAGGTTTGGAGTGTGTAAAATGTGGCGCCTGCAGCATCGCTGATTTCCGCGACGTTTCGGAATCGATGGGCTATCGGGTTTTAGTGGCAGAGGGTTCGCCGCTGGTCTTACGGATCATCGTCAGTGGTCACGTCGACGCGATCGTCGGGGTCGCCTGCCTGAATGTGCTAGAGAAGGCGATCGACAAGATCCTGCTGGCCGGTATTCCTTGCATGGCAGTACCGTTGTTATCCAGCGAATGCCGGAACACATCGGTCGATGAAGACTGGGTACACGAGATGATCCACGCGTTTCGTTCGGACGTCGGTTCGCAGACTCGCAGCTACGTGCATCTGATGCGTTGTGCGTCGGGGATGTTCGCCTCGGACGAGATCGAACGTCTGATCCCGCGAGTTCGCGGCGGTCCACGGTTGAGTCAGATCAATGGCGATGGACTGACCGCCATCGAACCGATCGCCGGAACCGAATCGATCGCTTACGATTTCCTGCAAAAAGGCGGCAAGTACTCGCGCCCGTTCATCACGCTGGCCGTGTACGATGCGCTGACCGGAGGGCACGGAACGCTGCCGGACGGCGCCCAATGGGTGGCTCGGCTGCCCGACGCGGTGAAACGAGCTGCGATGTCGATCGAGACATTCCACAAAGCGTCGCTGGTGCATGACGATATCGAAGACGACGACCCGTTCCGTTACGGCGAAGCAACCATGCATCGCAAGTTCGGGACGGCCACGGCGATCAATGTGGGTGACTACCTGATCGGGATGGGCTACCGGATGGTCAGTCGCGAGACCAAAACGTTGGGCGCCGAGGTGGCGGTCGACATCCTGGACTGCCTGGCTGCCGCGCATACGAAACTGTCCGAGGGCCAAGGGGCCGAATTGCTGTGGCGCGACTCGCAAGACAAGCGGATCAAGCCGATCGATGCACTGAAAATCTATGCACTGAAAACAGCCCCGGCCTTCGAAGCCGCCCTGTTTGCCGGCCTTCGGCTGGCGGGGCCTGTCGAACCATACGTGCAACCGATCAAAGTGTTTGCCAGGAATTTGGGCGTCGCCTTTCAGATCCTGAACGATTTGAACGACTGGCGAGGGGACCAGCATAACAAGCTGACGGCCGGCGCCGATCTGTTGGCCGGCCGTCCGACCATCTTGTGGGCGCTGGCATTGGAAGGCCTGGATGACTCCTCGGTCGACGAATTGTTGAACCTGGTGAGAGACGATCGCCAGCCGTTCGAACAACGGCTGCAGCGGGCTTGGGATTTGTACGAGCAAGCCGGCGTGTTCGATAAAGCTCATCAATTGATCGATAAGCACCAGCAGCGATGCCAGGAAGTTGCCGCAAGGATCGAACCCGAGGCGTTCGGGCGACTGCTTCAGTATCTGATCGCGGCCGTCTTAGAGCGACCCGACGGATGACCTATCAAGTCAGAAGGGAAGGAAGTTCGAGTGAAAGCATCGCCCCGCTCAGCTCCGGAACTCGAAGCTTTAACGAAAATCTATTACGCTGCGCCCGACGAACTGGCCGGTTTTCGTGAGATCCAGGAAGACGATCTTCCGTCCATTTATCACACGTTGCTTGCCCATCACCAACACATGACTGTCACTCTGGAGGCCCATAATGGGTGCCCCGTGGAAGTCGACGTGTTGCGTTCGGAAACCACCAAGACGCACTACCACCGCAAAGTCCTGCTTCGGCGAATCGGCGACCAGGGAGTCGTGCTGTTTGGGATCGTCCGTATCAACCGGGGGCTTTTGCCGGCAGAGGTCCGCACGGAGATCGAAGCCGAATCGACTCCGCTGGGTACGATCCTGATCAACAGAAATATATATCGAAATGTACGCCTGCTGTCGTTCTGGGAGGTCGAGCCCCGCGATGAGCTGAATGGGATTTTCGAGTTGGATTCGCCCGGCCCGCTGTACGGTCGTACGGCCCTGATCTATTGCGACGACGTGCCAGTGATCGAGTTGCTGGAGATCGTGACAGCCGATTGACGTGCCGCTAGAATTCCTCTGGCTGGCAGGCTTTCAGTCAGTCTGGAACCATCGTTGTCGGTCCTGACTTGCCTTCACAGCTCCATCCCGAC
>SKVE01000303.1 GCA_007129635.1 Planctomycetaceae bacterium | reverse complement strand
CAACCACCGTCACTGCTCGCAACTCTACCCGTTGTTCGACGGCATGCCGCAGGAGATCGCGGACAGCCCCGAATTACAAGCGGCGTTTCGCAAGAGCATCGAGTACAAGTTGGACCGGCACTGGAGGGACAACCAACGCGGTTTCATGTCGTTTGGGTTGGTCCAGTTGGGACAGGCTGCCACCAGCCTGGGCGAGGGCGAACTGGCCTATCATTGCCTCAGGCACCTGGTCAACCGGTTCTGGCTGAACAACCTGGCCTCGATGCACAATCACCGCTCGCTGTTCAACATGGACATCAGCGGCGGTATGCCGGCCGTGATCATCAAGATGCTCGTGGCCTCGGAACCAGGAACGATCCAACTGCTGCCGGCGCTGCCCAGCGCGTGGCCCTCAGGAGAGATCGAAGGGGTCTTGTGCCGAGGCGCTATCCAGGTCGACAGCCTGCGTTGGGATGGGAAGCAGGTCGAGGTCACCTTGACTTCGTCGAGACCGCAAACCGTGATTTTGGAACTGCCCGCCGAGATCGCTCAGTTCTCGGTCACCCGTGGCACTGCGCAGGTTGATGCAGCGGACCAGTCCCATCAGCGTACGATCGGACTGCCCGGCGATCAGCCGGTGTCGATGGTCATCGAACTGAAGTAGTCTTTCGAAGGAAGAAGTCATGAAGAAATGTGTAACGAACTTGCTTGTTGTGGTGGGACTGGTTGGGCTCTGCATTTTCAATGCAATCGCGGCGCAGGAACCGCTGAACGTTTTCGTTCTCGCCGGACAGGCTGCGGCGGATGAAACGCAGGTCGACAGATCGACCGCTGGTCCGGATTTTACTCGGGGTGAACAGATCCCTGAGGGAGCCACCCACGACTGGAACCTCGGTCCGACCGGCGCCCGCGGATGGATGTATAGCAACAGGATGGAGACCAGCGAGGCGCGGCAGATCTATGTCACCGAAGTCGACGAGGGGTCTCCTGCCGACGGAGTGCTTCAGCCGGGAGATGTCATCCTGGGCATCGGCGATCAGCCGTTCGAATACGATCCGCGAACGGAACTGGGGAAGGCAGTCGGTGCGGCGGAAGCGGTGGACGGGGAACTGCCCGTGCTCCGTTGGCGAAGGGGCCATACGACCACGGTTGCGCTGCGGTTGCCCGTGCTGGGCGCCTACAGCACGACCGCGCCGTTCGATTGTGCCAAGTCGGCACGCATCTTCGAGTTGGGCTGCGAGGCACTGGCTCGCAACATGAAAGCAAACCCGAACGCTGGCAATCCGATCGAACGCTCGCTGAACGCCTTGGCCCTGCTGGCCAGCGGCGAGCCAAAGTACCTGCCTCTGGTTCGCGAACAGGTCCAGTGGGCTGCGGAGTATTCCGACCCTGGCCGGCGACAATTGCACTCGTGGTGGTATGGACCCATCAACATGCTGCTGGCCGAGTACGTACTGGCTACCGGAGATCGCACCGTGATGCCCGATCTGGAACGCATCACCATGGAGATCGTGCGCGGGCAGAGCGAGGTCGGTTCGTGGGGCCATCGGTTCGTGCAAGCGGACGGGCGGCTGGCTGGCTACGGCATGATGAACTCGCCCGGGGTGCCTCTGAACGTTTCGCTGATCCTGGCACGCAAGGCCGGGGTTGACGATCCGGAACTTGACGAAGCGATCGAGAAGAGCACGCGGCTCGTCCGATTCTACGTGGGCAAGGGCAGCATTCCCTACGGCGACCATCACCCGTGGATCCAGACGCATGAAGACAACGGTAAGAATGGGATCGCCGCCGTGATGTTCCATCTGTTGGACGATGCCCCGGCCGCCGAGTTCTTCTCGCGAATGAGCGTCGCCTCGTACGGCGGCGAGCGTGATGAGGGGCACACGGGCAACTTCTTCAACATGCTTTGGGCCCTGCCAGGCGTCGCCTTGTCCGGGCCGCAAGCCACCGGTGCCTGGATGCAGGAGTTCGCTTGGTACTATGATCTGGCGCGACGTTGGGACGGAACATGGCGACACCAAGGGCCGCCTGCCAATCGACCGGATTCCTACCGCGGCTGGGATAGCACCGGCGCGTTTCTACTGGCCTATGCCCAACCGCTCAGGAACCTGCACCTCACAGGCAAGAAACCCAGCGTGGTCGAACAGGTCGACGCGAGCACGGCGGAGACTCTGATCGAAGATGGACGAGGCTGGACCCCTCGATTGCGGCTGGAGGCGTACACCGAACGCAGCGAAGAACAGCTCTTCGGCGGCCTGAGAAGCTGGTCGCCGGTTGTCCGCGAACGTTCGGCCATCGAACTGGCGCGACGCGATGGAGATCCGACGCCGCAACTGATCGCGATGCTTGACGAAGCGGACCTGCACGCTCGTCTGGGCGCTTGCCAGGCGCTAATCATGCTAGAAGGCCGGGCCGCCCCGGCGGTATCGGCATTACAGAAAACGCTTCGTGCCGATGATCTTTGGCTGCGCATCAAGGCGGCTGAGGCGTTGGCAAGTATCGGCGACCCGGCGATGTCCACGCTGCCGGACCTGCTGACGATGCTGGCGGAAGACGACCTCGAAGCCGATCCGCGCGGCATGCAACAGCGCTACCTGTGTTTCGCCTTGTTCAATCGCCGTGGCGGGATGTTGGGCCGTTCGTTGGATGGCGTCGATCGCGACCTGCTGTAT
>SKVE01000521.1 GCA_007129635.1 Planctomycetaceae bacterium | reverse complement strand
TGCAGTGGAAAACTTCCCGATCTCCGGGTGGAATTTACCTGCTGCTTTGATCCACGCGATGGGGTTGGTCAAGTATGCTTGCGGAGTCGCCAACCGCGACTTGGATAAGTTGACCGGTAGCGGCAAGAATCCGCTGGATGCGTCGCAGGTCGATGCCATGCTGCAGGCGTGCAAGGAGGTGGCCGAGGGCAAGCATGATGGCCAGTTTCCCGTAGATGTCTTCCAGACTGGGTCGGGCACGTCCAGCAACATGAACATCAACGAGGTGATCGCCAATCGGGCGATCGAGTTGTTGGGCGGGGATCGATTTGCGGCGGACAAGCCGATCCATCCCAACGATCACGTGAATATGGGCCAGAGCACCAACGATACGTTTCCGACGGCGATCCACGTGGCGGCGGGCGTCGAGATCAAGAACGATCTGATCCCAGCCTTGCGGCGATTCGCCGACGTTCTGGCTCAAAAGGCCAAAGAGTGGGACAAGGTGATCAAGATCGGCCGCACGCATCTGATGGACGCGACGCCGTTGCGGCTGGGGCAGGAGATCGGTGGCATGGCCCGGCAACTGGAGCTGTCGATCGCTCGGGCGCAAGCGGCGATCGAGGCGGTTTTGGAGTTGGCCGTCGGAGGTACCGCCGTCGGCTCGGGGATCAACACGCACCCCGAGTTCGGCAAGCGGGTAGCGGCCGAGTTGGCAAAGGAAACGGGGCTGGAATTCATCGAGGCTGTCGATCACTTCGAGGCCAACGCTCAACGTGACGGTCTGGTCGGTTGCCACGGCCATCTGCGGACCATCGCCAATACCCTGTTCAATATCGCCAACAATATCCGCTGGCTGGGGTCCGGACCCCGCTGCGGTTTCTTCGAAGTCATCCTGCCCAGTCGCCAACCGGGCAGCTCGATCATGCCCGGCAAGGTGAATCCGGTGATGTGCGAGAGCATGATGCAGGTAGCCGCGCGCGTGATGGGCAACGACCAGACGATCACGCTCAGCGGCGCTGCCGGCGGCCAGTTCCAGTTGAACATCATGATGCCCGTCATGGGACATGCCACGTTGGAGAGCATCCGGTTAATGGCCTCCGCGTGCCGCGCCTTTGTCGATTTTTGCGCCGAAGGACTGGAAGCCAACATCGAAGGCTGCGAGGCCTCGGTGGAAAAGAGCCTGTCGATGGTCACCAGCCTGAACCCGCTGATCGGCTACGAAAAAGCGGCCAGTTTGGCGAAGGAAGCGTTCGCGACAGGGCGAACGATCCGCGAACTGTGCCGCGAACAGGGAATTCTACCCGAAGCGACCTTGAACGAAGCTCTGGATCCCATGAGTATGACCGAACCTCAGGGATGATCCGTGGATAACCGACAGAAAGGATTCTGACATGCTCCGCATCGCCCCCGTCCAGAAAATCGCCCCCGTCCAAAAAATCGTCCCCTCGATCGTGATGGGCATCATTTTGAGTGGGCTGCCCGTCGCCGCACAACAACCGGCCGAGTCGATCGATCAGGCGAAGCGTTTGTTGCGCCAAGCGCATGCGACCAGCCTTCAGGCGGAATCGTTGCAGCAGTACACCGAGGTGATCCGGTTGTGCGAACAGGTATCGTCGTTGGCCTTGACCGAGGATCTCGACGAATATGAAAGAAAGCTGCGTTCCTGGGCGCATAACCAACGTGGCGAATACTATCACGAGCGAGCCGGTTCATCTCTGGAAGCCGGGCGAAGCACGGTGGCTGCCCAAATGGATGATCAGGCCTTGCGAGAATTCGAAACCGCCATCGAACTGAATCCGGACTATTGGAAAGCCTTGCACAACCGAGGAGTATCCCGCGCGGTCAAACGCCAGTGGGATCTGGCCCACCAGGACTTTAGCCGCGTGGTGGAACTTAAGCCGGATTATGTTCATGGCTGGTTCAATCGAGGCGAAGTCCGGATGCAGCAGGAACGGTTCGCCGAAGCGGTCGATGACTACAGTCGGGCGATCGAGCTGGACCCGCAGGATCCCGTGGCTCTGAAGCGACGCGGAAACGCTCAACTTCAGCTTCGCGAATTCCAGCACGCGTTGTCCGATCTCGATCATGCCGTCAAGCTGGCTCCGGACGATGCGGATGCTTTGGTCGACCGTGCCGAAGTCCAGCGCCGCTTGGCGCGATGGCAAGCGGCTGCCGATGACTACTCGCAAGCCATCTATTTAGACAACCAGTCGGGACGCGCGTATCAGGGAGCCGCCTGGTTGATGGCGACCTGCCCGGACAGCAAGATGCGAAATACGGACCTCGCGCTGCGAGCCGCTCGCCAGGCATCCGAGTTGCTCGGGCCCGAAGACTATCGAGGTCCGGCGACGATGGCCGCGGCACTCGCCCAGGCCGGTGATTTCGCGAAAGCAACGGAACTGCAAAACGAAGCGATTCAGCTTGCCCCCCCCGAACGACTCGACGATCTTCAACAGCGTCTGGACCAGTACCAACAGCAACAACCGTACCGCGAGCCGTAGAGGGGACGCAACGGGGTCGGGAGTGGCGTGTTCAATTTGTACTTGTCAAGGCCAATTGGTTTGCGCCCTTTTTTGTTCCGCGGCATGAGACCCCATCCGCCTCGCGCGGATGGTGAATCAGATTGAGCAGCTAACGTCCGCCAGCCTGTACCAGACCCCATCCGGCTTGT
>SKVE01000628.1 GCA_007129635.1 Planctomycetaceae bacterium | reverse complement strand
TTGCATTGCATGGATGACGCAACGGGGGCGGTAGCGCCGCGTCTGCCGCTTCGGGGATTCATCTGCGTCGGTATCCCGGAGGGGATGGAACCGAGACGAAAAACGGGTTAAGGTGTAAGGACTTGGGAAAGACCAGCCAGGTGGCAAACACGATCAAGTCAGGGAATCATTGCGAGACAAAGGGGGCCGTTCATGCAGAAGAGACCGCAAAAGACGCTTTCTAGGGTAGGTTATCGCCGGTTGCGGCGGTGGCACCACCAGGTTATTTCGTCCGTGACGCTGAGCATCGTATTCGGCCTGATCGGCGCTTCGGTAGCCTGGGCCGATTCGCCTGCGATCCCGCGCCAACCGGCAGATGACCAGCGTCTGCAAACGGTGGTCGCTTTCGCAGAAAACGTATTCGAACAGGGCCGCGACCGTTTCAGTGGTCAAAACACGCCCTTGCTGGTCGATGGCATCGATCCGGTGTCGGGTGACCCGGTGGTCTGGCGGCACGATGGCGACGAGTTCATCATTCACAACCTGGCCAGCCAGCAGAATCTGTTCCGGACGCTCCGAGGCTTGACGAATTTGACGGGCCAAGCTCGATTCGAGCAGCCGGCGCGGGATGCGACGCGTTACCATTTCGACCATCTTCGAGCCGGCTGTGGAAAATTACGGTGGGGCGGGCACCAGTTCATCGACCTGCGGAATCTGAAGCCGGTCGGACGTTTCGATGCCAATTGCCACGAATTCAAATGGAATCTGCCGTTTTACGAGCTGATGTGGGACGTGGATCCTCAGGCGACCGCTCAGTTCTTGCGCGCGCTGTGGCAGGGCCATATCTTGGATTGGGAGACGGTCGCCCTGAACCGGCATGCGCGTTACGGCAGTGGACCGCCGCCCACACCGGCGATGTGGGAGCAGCCATTCGCCGATCCCGATCCGTTTTTCGACAGCAATGGTCTATCGTTTTTGAACTGCGGCGCGGATCTCGTGTTCGGCGGCGCCATGCTGTATCACTTGGGTAACGAGCAACCGGCGCTGACCTGGGCCAAGCATCTGGCGGGTATGTATACCAAGGCTCGGCATCCGGACACCGGCATGGGAGCTTACCAGTTCACCAAGCCGCGTCGCCGTCAGCAGCCGCCCGCCGAGGGCCCTTTGACCGGCAACCTGACCTACAGCAGCTACGGCGACCGCACAGAAAACAAATACGGACACTCCGGCAGCTCGGACCCGAATGATGAATTTTTCAACCCGATCAAGGGCAAAGTCGCCGACGATGGAATGCTGGTGGCTCGTGAGGGTTGGGTATGGTCGATCAGTGGCGGGTTCCCGCGCTACACCTTGATGCAATTGTTTCTGGCAGAAGCGATCGGCCAGGATGCCATAGTTTTCGCTCAGGATGCCGCCGATCATTTGGAGGCCCATGCGCGGCACGCCTACGATGCCCAGGCCAATCATTTTCGGCCCATGTGGGCGGACGGAACCGATGTGACAGGACTGAAAAACCCGCGCACCGGCTACGGCCGAGGGAGCCGTGGGGATGTTTACAGCCCCAACGGCGCGACCACCGAGCACTTGGCCGCCTACCTGCGCGCCGCCCGGCTGACCCAGCGCACCTTGCTGTGGCAGACGGCTCGCGACATGGCGCGCGGGTTCGGTCTGGGGGATATCGGCGCCCAACCGGGCGACGAGGTCGAATTGTGTGCCGAGACGCCGTCGGTCGACCCCGAACTGATCTTCGCGGTGCTCGAGTTATACCGCATGTCGCCCCAAATCGAAGTGATCGATACCGCGCGGCGTTTGGCGGATCGCTTGATCGAAGCCCGTTTTCACCACGGGTTCTTCTTGCCCAGTGCCAGCCATCGGTACGCGAATTTCAATGGTGAAGCTCCGTTGGCAGTGCTGGCGGTCGAGGCGGCGATCCGCGGCGAACCCGAGCTGGTCCCGGCCCACGTGGGAGGCCGCGGCTTCATTCACGGCCGCTTCGACGGCCGCGGCCGGACCACCGACCACTCAGCCATCTGGTCCGTCCGACGCAACTGAGCGAAGAGGCCTAATCCTTCGCTCGTCGAAAGATGCTGTTGTAGCTGTCGATGGCTTGCCGGATGACCGCCTGTGCACCATCAGCGCCTTCGATGTCCAACACAGACGTCTTTTTGCCCTCGAGAGATTTATAGACCTCGAAAAAGTGCTTCATCTCGGTGATCACATGCTGAGGCAGATCGCTGAAGTCCTTGTATTGCGTCAACGACGGGTCACCAAAAGGAATGGCGATGATCTTTTCATCCACCTCGTCGGAATCGATCATCTTGATCACACCGATCGGATAGCAGGAAACTAGACTGAGCGGTTCGATGTCCTCCTGGCAAAGGACAAGAGCGTCCAGCGGATCGTTGTCGGCGGCATAAGTCTTCGGAATGAAGCCGTAATTCGATGGATAGTGTGTGGACGTGAAGAGCACGCGATCCAAGATGATCATGCCGGTTTCTTTGTCCAGTTCGTATTTCTTCTTGCTGCCTTTGGAAATTTCGATGCACACGATGAAACGATCGGGTTGGATGCGCGACGCATCAATGTCATGCCAAATGTTCATCAGGTGTCCCTCTCTCGTCATTTCTCGCTGGCTGCTTCTCGTTTATTGGTCCGATTCGCTGGGAGTGTAGAT
>SKVE01000188.1 GCA_007129635.1 Planctomycetaceae bacterium | reverse complement strand
ATCTGGTCGTTGGTGATCCCCATGGTCAAAGCCGTGTTGCGGCCGAGGTGCTGGTCGGGGAAGAACAACACGCGTTTGGTGCGTTGAAAGGCCCACTCCAACACGGCTCGCGCGTTGCTGGACGTACAGACGATCCCGCCATGCCGCCCACAGAAGGCTTTCAGGCTGGCTGCGGAATTGATATAGGTGACGGGCGTCACATCGCTGGTATCGATCACCTCGCCCATGTCCTCCCAGGCCGTCTCGACCTGATCGATCGCCGCCATATCGGCCATCGAGCACCCGGCGGCCATGTCCGGCAGCACGACCGTCACCCGATCGCCCTCGCGCTCGACCAGTTTCTCTGGTCGGTTGGCCAAAATATCGGCCGTTTCGGCCATGAAGTGCACCCCGCAAAAGACGATGTAGCGACAATCGCTGCTGGAAGCGGCCAGTTGGCTCAGTTGGTAACTGTCCCCCCGCAAATCGCTATGCTGGATCACTTCATCCTGCTGGTAGTGATGACCCAGAATAAGTAGTCTCTCCCCCATTTGCTTCCGGATCGCTGCGATGCGCTCGGATAACAGGTTATTTTCCAGGGACTTATAGGGGGCAAGCTCTAGTTGAGCGGAAGGTTCAATGACAATGCTCATCACGCGACTCCGGCAGTGCTCGCGGCAATGCTAACGGGGAAGGGAACTTCGAATTCGTGCCATCAGACGGTTGGGAAACGTCAACTTAGCACCGTTCGAGAAATAACTGACGCATTTTCTGCCCCCTCACCCTGCCCTCTCCCACGAGGGGCGAGGGACATTGGACAGTTTTTTCTCGAACGGTACTCAGGGATTTCCTCGGTCTTCACAATTATACCGGTGATGGCTTGGTCTTCGTAGTCCCTGGACCGATGCGAGGAACCCGTGATGCTGTCGGGCGGTGACTGGCAATCTACCGCACCTAGATGGATGGGTTGCGGGCTTGTGAGTAGGCCTTGCGTGTGTCATACTCTTGCCTTTCGAAATCTGTTGTTCTTAGGACTTGGGAGTTGGGCGAATGCAGGTCTGGCCGGCGATCGATCTCCGCGGTGGCAATTGTGTTCGGTTGCTGCAGGGTGACTATGCCCGCGAGACGGTTTTTGGTGATGATCCAGCAGCGATGGCCCAGCGTTGGGTGTCCGAGGGCGCTGAATACCTGCATCTGGTAGATTTGGATGGCGCTCGAGAGGGGAGAAGTGTGAATCTTGATGCGATCGAATCGATCGTGTCTGTGATGGATATTCCCTGCGAACTGGGCGGGGGGATTCGTGACGAGCGAACGATCGAGCTGATGCTGGGTCTGGGATTGGCTCGACTGGTGATCGGAACCAAGGCGGTCAAGGAACCTGGGTGGTTCCGGCAAGTCTGTGGCCGGTTCCCAGGAAAGCTGGCGGTCGGAATCGACGCGCGCGATGGACGTGTGGCCAGCGAAGGCTGGTTGGAAAGCAGCCAGGTCGTGGCGACGGAATTGGCCCGGTCGTTGGCCGATCAGCCGATCGCGGCGGTGATTTATACCGATATCGCTCGGGACGGGATGATGTCGGGGCCGAACTTCGCAGCGATGGCTGAAATGCGACGAGCGGTGGAAATCCCGGTGATTGCATCGGGGGGGATCACCACCGCTGACGATGTGCGTCGATTGGCTGAGGCGGGGATGGATGGCTGCATCATCGGGCGGGCACTGTACGAAGGTAGCTTGACGCTGGACGCTGCCCTGGCTGCGGCTGACCAGGGGACTTCCGGCTGAGTGTCAGGGTGCGTTGACAAGGGACGATTTCTGTTTTTGTGCAAGGCGAAGAAGGATACCGGCATGGCGAAAGTGAAAGTCGAAGACATCCGCAACGTGGCAATCTGCGGTCATGGTTCCAGCGGCAAGACCACGATGGTCGACAAGATTCTGGTCAAGACAGGCACGATCAATGCGCATCCCAGTGTGGATGATGGCACCAGCATCTGCGATTTCGACCCCGAGGAGAAGCAGCACAAATACACGATCGAATCCAGCGTGGTGCATTTCCAACACGCGGGCAAGCAGTTTCAGATGATCGATACACCGGGCTATCCGGACTTTATCGGCCAAACGATCGGCGCGCTGGCAGGCATCGACATGGCGCTGATCGTCGTCAATGCGCACTCGGGTATCGAGGTCAACACGCGTCGCGTCTTCCAGGAAGCGGGAAAAGCGGGCGTGGGCCGCATGATTGTGATCAACAAGATGGACGGCGATAACATCGATTTTCCCGGCTTGCTGGAGAGCATTCGGAATCTTTGGGGAAATCAGTGCGTGCTGTTGAACGTGCCGATCGGTCAGGGCACCGATTTTCGCGGGGTGGTCAGCACGCTGCGAGTTCCGGAAGACACCAGTGGAGCGCTGATGGATCCGCAGGAGATTAACGAGCCGTTGCTCGAATCGATCATCGAGGTGGACGAGGCGGTGATGGAGCGTTATTTCGAAGGCCAACCACCGACCGATGCGGAACTGTCGCGGCTGATTGTTCGGGCGGTGGCCGAGGGCAGTCTGATCCCGATCGTCTGTTGCTCCGGCAAAACCGAGTTTGGCTTGATGGAGGTGTTGGACGCGGTGGCGATGTGCGGACTGTCGCCGGCGGACTTGCAGCGGAAAGCGACCCTTGATGAGCAGCAGATCGACATCGAGCCCAAGGCGGACGGCCCTTTGATCGCCCAGGTCTTCAAGACTCGCATCGATCCGTTCGTCCAGAAGCTTAGCTTTATCCGGATCCATTCGGGGACGATCAAACGCGACCAAACCGTACCGACCTGCTCGGCACGCAAAGGCGTCAAGTTGGGGCCATTGTTGCAGGTTCAGGCAAGCGAAACGACGGGGATCGACGAGGCGGGTCCAGGCGAAATCGTCGCGATCGCCAAGATGGAAGAATTGCGAACCGGGACCACGCTGGGCGATCATACGCTGCCGGAAATCGCCTTTCCGACACCGATGGTCGGACTGGCCGTGTCGCCGAAGAGCCGGGGGGACGAGACGAAGCTGTCAGGGGCGCTCAGCAAGGTCGCCGAGGAAGATCCGACGATCCACATCGACCGTGACGCCCAGACCAAGGAATTGGTCATGACCGGGATGAGCGAATTGCATCTGATGGTCATTCGCGAGCGTCTGCATCGGCGGGACAAGCTGGAAGTCGAAACCAAAGAGCCGAAGATACCTTTCCGAGAAACCATCCAAACGCCTGCCGAAGGCAGTTACCGGCACAAGAAGCAGACGGGTGGACGCGGGCAATTCGGTGAGGTTCACATTCGCATGTACCCCTTGCCGCGGGGCACTGACCTCGAGGAGTTCGCCACGAAGCAGCGTTTCCCGCAGATGAAGAGCAATCATTACGACGAAACGCACAACTTTCTGTGGGTCGATTCCGTGGTCGGTGGCGTGATCCCCGGCAACTTCATGCCCGCGATCGAGAAAGGCTTTAAGGAACGCCTGGTCGGTGGGGTCATCGCCGGCTACATGGTCCAGGACTTATGCATCGAGGTGCATTTCGGCAAACATCATCCGGTCGACAGTTCGGAAACCGCCTTCAAAACGGCCGCTCGCATGGCCTTTCGCCAGGTCTTCGAGAAAGCGGGGCCCTGTTTGCTGGAACCGGTCGTCAAGATGGAGATTACCGTTCCGGAAGCCAATGTCGGCGACGTGTACAGTGACATGTCCAGTCGTGGTGGGCGAGTGCAGGGCAGCGAGGCGGTCGGTGGCAACCTGCAGACAATCCGAGTCGAGATCCCGTTGCGCGAGGTGACCACCTATGCCCGAACGCTGTCCAGTATGACCGGTGGCCAGGGCAGTTACACGATGGAGTTCAGCCATTACGACGTGATGCCGGGTAATGTCCAGCAGGAGATCATGTCGAAATCCAAGCTGGAAGACGAAGAAGAAGACTGATTTCGACGTGAACCGCCTAGGGCAGACGGGGGATCAGCGGTGAACCAGCCAGCGCCCGCTGCAGCGCGCTCGACTTCCATCGTTGGCTTCCAGAGCCAGCCGCTGGTGGTTCTGCTGATGGCCGTCAGTTCCGGCATCGTGGCGGATCGTTATTTGGCTTGGCCCTTGATTGTCTGGAGCCTGCTGGCGCTGGGTGGGTTGTTGGTCTGGTGGCTGGCTTGGTGGCGAGGTCGGGACCGAAGCGCCGTCGTGTTGCTGTTGTTGGCGGCGGCTGCGGTCGGTGCGATCAGACACCAGGCTCACTGGAGCCTGTTCCCCAAGGACGAATTGGGGTTGGCGGCGGTGGAACGTTCGCAGAGTATCTGTGTCCAGGCGATCGCGCTGAGTGGCCCGCGACTCATGCCCCCACCTCCGCCCGACTTATTCTCTTCGATTCCCTCGCAACCACGCACTCAGGTGACGGTGCTTGTCACGCACGTTCGGGACGCGATCGAGTGGCGTCCTGCTTCGGGGCGTGCTCGATTGTCGATCGCGGGCGAATTGCCTGATATTTCTGCGGGGGATCGGCTACACATCTTCGCCTCGTTTCGCCGTCCATCCAGTCCGCGAAATCCGGGAGAATTCGACTTTGCCGCCTTTCGACGCGGTCAACGCGAACTGTTCGAACTACACAGCCGCTGGCCTCAGTGCGTGCGTTTGATCGGCCGGGCCGACGGTTATGGCGGGTGGCGTTGGTTGTACCGGGTCCGCCGTTTTTGTCAGGATCAGTTGGCCAGATACGTCCAGGACCCCCAGTCCGATCTGGCGGCTGCCGTGCTCTTAGGGGCTCGCGATGAACTATCGCGAGAGCGGGCCGAGGATTTTTTCTTGACCGGAACGATCCATTTGTTGGCCATCTCGGGGCTGCACATCGGGATCCTCGCTTGCGGCTTGTGGTGGTTGCTACGTTTGTTGGCCGTCCCCCGTCGATGGTCATTGATCGCAGCCGCCATCCTGATTGTGGCGTATGCCGTATTGACCGAAGCGCGGCCGCCCGTGATTCGAGCGGCGATCCTGGTGGTGGCCTTCTGTGCGGCTCGGCTGTCGGGCCGCCGAGGTTCGATCTACAACACGTTGGCCCTCGCTGCCCTTTTCCTGCTGAGTTGGAATCCCACCGTGCTTTTTCAGACCGGTCCGCAACTGTCGTTTTTGGCGGTGGCCACGATCGCTGCTTTCGGGCCCTTGCTGATGCTTCCGGCGACAGAGGACCCGATCCGGCAGTTGATCCTTCGATCGCGTCCTTGGCCTTGGCGAATCGTGCGGGTGTTTTGGGAGCGAGCTGGCCAGTTGATCATGGTCACCACCTTGATTTGGTTAGCCGCCATGCCCCTGTTGATGCATCGATTCCATCTGGTGTCACCGATCGCCCTGCTCTTGAACCCGGTGATTTGGTTGCCGATGTCCGTCGCTTTGTTTGCCGGGTTTGGCGTCCTGACCTTCGGCGGTTTTCTGCCGCCGCTGGCGGTTGGGTGTGGCTGGATCTGTCATAGCAGTCTGGCCTTGCTGGAGCATGCTGTCCGCTGGGCCAAGCAGTCGCCGTGGGGCTATTTCTGGATACCGCCGCCGGCCACCTGGTGGGTGATGGGTTTCTACGCGATGCTGGCCTTGATGGTCGCCGTGCCGCGCGACCGGCTGCGACATCGCTGGCGTCTGACGGCCGTTGTCGTTTGGTTGGCGGTGGGGTGCATGACCGCTTTTCCCGGCGACTCGCCCGCGAATCGATTAACCGCCACGTTTGTCGCTGTGGGGCACGGAGCCTGCACGATCGTCGAACTACCCGACGGGCGCACCTTGATGTTCGACGCGGGAGGCATGGGATCATCGACTTCGGTGGTTCGCGCCATTTCGTCGACCCTTTGGGCGCGTGGCATCACGCATTTGGACGCGGTGATCATCTCGCACGGCGACTTGGACCATTACAATGCGATTCCGGAACTTGTCGACCGTTTCACCATCGGAATCGTCTATGTTCCGCCTGGGATGTTCGATCAGCCCAATGTGCCTTTGCGTGCCTTACATCAGCGATTGGAAGAGCGGCAGATCCCGATCCGCGAGCTGCGTGCCGGGGATCGGTTGGCCGCGGGTGAAGACGTCGATATCGAAGTCTGGCACCCCGTGATCCCGGATGCGACGCGAAGCGACAACGCCGACAGTCTGGTGTTGGGCATCGAGTATGGCGGGACCCGGATGCTGCTAACGGCGGACATCGAGTCTCCGGGGTTGGCGGATCTTTTGGCGGAAGAGCCCCGTGATTGGCAGATTGTCACGGCGCCGCATCATGGCGGAAACCTTCCTCAACAGATCGCGTTCGCCGATTGGGCTCGAGCGAACTGGGTTATCTTCAGCGGCGCCGATCCCGAGCGGGTCCAGTTGGTGGAAGCGGCTTACAACGAGCGAGGCGCACGATCCGTGCACACCGCTCGTGACGGAGCCGTCCAAGTTCAGATCCAACCAGGCCGTTTCCAGGTCTGGCACTGGCAAGGTTTCTGGAAAGAGATCCTGGATGATGGATGGCTCAGGCTCGTTGTTCCACCGGCACGTAGTCCCGCAACGGAGGTCCGGTATACACCTGGCGCGGCCGGTAGATGCGGCTCTGATTATCGTGGACTTCCTTCCACTGAGCGATCCATCCGGGCATTCGACCGATCGCGAACATGACCGTGTACATATCCACGGGAATTCCCATGGCTCGCAACAGCATGCCCGAGTAGAAATCCACGTTCGGGTACAGGTTCCGGCTGATAAAATAATCGTCGCTCAAGCAGATCTCTTCTAACTCGCGAGCGATATCCAGCAGGGGATCGTGCCGGCCTAGTTTGGCCAACACTTTCGGCGCGTGATCGCGGAGGATGTGAGCGCGCGGGTCGTAATTCTTGTACACGCCATGACCGAAGCCGAACAGCCGCTCTTCCTTGCGTTTGACGCGTTCGATCAGCTCTTTGATGCTGGTGCCCGACGCGTGAATCCGTTGGAGTTGTTCGATGACCGCCACATTCGCCCCGCCGTGCAACGGACCCCATAATGCACACACGCCCGCGGCGCATGACGCGAACAGGTTCGCACCCGACGAACCGACCATCCGCACCGTCGCCGCCGAGCAATTCTGTTCGTGGTCAGCATGCAGGATCAGGAACAAGCTGAGCGCCCGTACGATATCCGGATCGGGTTCGTATAAACGATTGGGCATCGAGAACATCATGTGCAAGAAGTTCTTGCAGTAAGCCAGCTTGGGATCCGGGTACATCAGCGGCTTGCCGCTCGACGTCCGGTAGGCCGCAGCGGCAACCGTACGGATTTTCGAGATCAAGCGAGCGGCCGCGTTTTCAAAGGTGCCTTCTTCCTCCATCCGCAGCACGTCCGTGTTGTAGCACGACAACGTGTTGATCATCGAAGACAGGATCGCCATCGGATGACCGGTGGGGGGAAAGCCCTGGAAGCAGTGCCGCATGCCCTCGTGAATGTTCTCGTGTTCGATCAACATGTCGCGGAATCGGGCCAGATGATCGGCCGTCGGCAATTCACCGTAGATCAGCAGCAGTGCCGTCTCGATGAACGTCGAATGCTCGGCCAGTTGCTCGATCGGGATGCCGCGATACCGCAGGATGCCCTTTTCGCCATCGATGAAACTGATTTTGGACTCCACCGACCCGGTGTTGCGATAGCCTTCGTCGAGCGTGATGTAACCCGATTCGCCTCGCAACTTGGTCACGTCGATGGCGTGTTCGTCTTCCGTTCCGATAACGATCGGTAATTCGACTTCCTTGTTCGGCAGTTGCAGCCGGGCCATTCCGCCCGATTGAGCGCCTTGATTGGTCATGTGGAAACTCCAGAGCTAAAAAAGGAACGTTCTGGGCCGCTGTGGTGCATTGCTGCACTCACTGCACAGCCTCCCTATTGTGCATCGCAGTTGCCCGTTTGATCAAGAGGCCCAACGACGAAACGCCAAAGTGGTGCTAATGGCGGTCGATCTCTGTAAACCATTGTTTCGTAACGCCTTAGGTAAATTCCAACGCAAGCGACAAGAAGGTCGCTATATCGTTTTTTGTGTCTTGTACGAATTTTCGAAGGGCAGAACGCTTGTCGAGTGACCTTCATCGATGGTTGACCCGACGGGCGGAATAGGTGGATAATCTTCTGGACAAGACTGCCAACGGGGGCCATCCGGTTCTGGCAAACATCTTGCCTGTCGTCGGGGGCCATTGAGATGAGGGGAAGGAAACGAATGAGCGAACCAGCACCGTTGAATGTAGAAGAACTGGAAGATCGTCTGAGTACACCAAGCTCGGAGGCGATCCGCGTACTGAGCGAGGTACCCGGTGATTTGATTCTTTTAGGGGTCGGCGGCAAGATGGGGCCCACTTTGGCCCGGATGGCTCGACGCGCGTCCGACACTGCGGGGCAGAATCGACGCATCATCGGGGTTTCTCGTTTTTCTGAGCCTGGACTTCCCGAGCGTTTGTCGCAGTGGGGGATCGAAACGATTTCTTGCGATCTGTTAGACGGAGCCGAGGTGGATCGATTACCCGAAGCACCGCTGGTTGTTTACATGATGGGCATGAAGTTCGGCGCCAGCCGCAACCCGGCGCTGACCTGGGCGATGAACTGCTACGCGCCGGGACTGGTCTGCCGCAAATTTCGCAACAGCCGGATCGTGGCCTTTAGCAGCGGAAATGTGTACGGCATGGTGCCATCCGACGGGACCGGATCCCGGGAAACCGATTCGTTGGACCCGACGGGTGAGTATTCGATGACCGTCCTGGGACGCGAGCGGATGTTCCAGTATTTTGGCGAACAGTTGCAGATTCCGACCGCATTGCTGCGATTGAATTATGCTACCGAGTTGCGTTATGGCGTTTTGGTCGACATCGCCAAGGACGTGCTGGCCGGAAACCCGATCGACATCACCATGCCGACCGTCAATGTGATTTGGCAAGCCGAGGCGAATGCCATGACGCTGGCAGCGCTAAACCACACGGCCGTACCGGCGCAAATCATCAACATCGCCGGTCCCGAAATGCTTCGAGTCCAGGACGTGGCCAATCGCTTCGGACAACTGATGGACAAGCCAGTGCAACTGGTGGGCGACGAGGGCCCGGTGGCTTATCTGAACGATGGTTCGCTAGGGCATCAGTTGTTGGGCCAGGTTCACGTTTCGGCGGATCAGATGATCCAATGGATCGCTCAGTGGGTACTGCAAGGTGGCGAAAGCTTGAATCGGCCAACTCATTTTCAGGTCGTCAGCGGCAAGTTCTGAACGCGATGGTTCCCGTCGTGATACACTATGGACAAAAAGCCATACGATCAAGTCAAGAGTGACAGGAGTCAATGCGCGAACATGTCCGACCAGTATGATGCAATTTTGGTAGTCTCTTTCGGTGGTCCGGAACGCCGCGAAGACGTTATGCCATTTTTGGAGAACGTGTTGCGAGGAAAACCAGTCCCGCGTGAAAGGATGCTGGAAGTTGCCGAACACTACTATCATTTCGGCGGAATCAGTCCCATCAATGACCAGATTCGCGATCTGATTGCAGCACTTCGACAGGAACTGGGTTCCAGCGGGCTGTCACTGCCCATCTACTGGGGGAACCGCAATTGGCACCCGATGCTGGTGGACACCATGCGCCAGATGCAGGCTGACGGAGTTCGCAAGGCGCTGGCTTGGGTCACCTCGACCTACAGTTGTTACTCGGGGTGCCGTCAATACCGTGAGGACATCCAGGCGGCGCGAGCCGCGTGTGGCGAAACGGCGCCGGTGGTCGATAAGATCCGCGTCTTCTACAACCATCCCGGTTTTATCCAGGCTCAGGCTGATCGCGTCCAGGCGGCTTTGGAGCAGATCCCGGAAGCGGAGCGAGCCAACACATGGCTGTACTTTACGGCTCACAGCATCCCGATATCGATGTCCGACAACAGCGATTACGTCAGGCAACTGAGCGAGAGTTGCCGACTGGTCAGCGAATCACTCCAGCATTCCAAGTATCGTTTGGTCTATCAAAGCCGCAGCGGTCCTCCGTCGCAACCGTGGTTGGAACCGGATGTTGGGGATGCCATCCAGCAGTTGCATCAAAGCGAGCGACCTAAGCAGCTAGTGCTGGTACCGATCGGCTTCCTTTCGGACCATCTGGAGGTGATGTTCGATTTGGATGTCGAGGCAGCGGAGCTTTGCAGCCAATTAGGAATTCGCATGATCCGTGCCCAGACGGTCGGCACCCATCCTCGATTCATGCGGATGATCGGCGAACTGATTCGTGAGCGGATCGACCCTAATGCCCCGCGACTGGCGGTCGGTCAATATGGCCCCAACCACGACATAT
>SKVE01000980.1 GCA_007129635.1 Planctomycetaceae bacterium | reverse complement strand
TTCGCATCGTACGGGGTCACTGCGGCTTCCACGGCAACGTTGCCGCACTCGACGCAGCGCCGCGGAGAGGGGATCGCAGTAACGACATGATCGTTGGATGGGTGCGTCATCAGGCAGTTCTCCAAGAGTTTGCAGCCATGGTTTGATGCGACAGCCTTTCGTTGATGATTTGCTGCAGATCTTCGGGCGACCGACCGCTGTGCTCAGACCACGCGACACGCCGCAACATGCGTCTGGCCGACCGGCCGGCTCAGGCAGGGACTCCGGAACGTAGAAAGTAGATCATCTCCCAAAGGCGATCCGCCTCGCCGCGCTCGATCACTTCGATCGGTTTGAAGCCATCCAGCGCGTCGTTGGCCGTCTGCAACCACGTGCCCAGCGATTCGGCCCGGACGACCTCTGCCAGCCCATCGATCAATCGACTGAGTTCCACCAATCGCCGCGCGACTGCCCCCCGTGCCGGCGCCCCGCTTTCGAGCGTCGCCAGAGAGCGCACCGATACCGACAGCAACCGCGCAAAGTCGGTCTGATTCAAGCCCAATCGTCGGCGAAGCTCCACCACATCTTCGCACTTCGGCCCCGAACCTGCCCGTCTTGCGGCGGCCGGTGTTTCCGTTGTCGCCTTCCTGCGTTTCTTGCCTGTAAGCGTTCGCATCGGGATCTCCCATCGCCATCGAGAACGGTTAACTCGGTCGTCGCCACTTAGCCCCCACGCCTCATTATCGGGCGCCAGGCTCTTCCCGTCAAGCAAAATTGCACGCAAATGTGCATAATCAATGCGAAAGCCGATGACCCGGAAAATATTCTTGCCACCCAATGTTCTTGCCCGTCTCCGGAACCCGATTCCGCGACCATTTCACCCGTGGTTCCGGCTGTGGGCTAGCGCTCGACGAGGCCCAGGCCGCCCGCTTGATCGAGCAGGTTGCGCGGCAGATGAGCCGGGAAACTCGACCGATCGCGCTGCCGTATTCCAGTCTCGGCCCGCTGTTCAAGGGGCGGGGCGAGTTTCTCGCGCGGCTGCGGACCAGTCTGTGCGGGGCGGCCGAGGGCCAAGCTACGGCGATCGTGGGCAAGGCGGTCCATGGCCTGGGCGGCGTCGGCAAGTCGCGGCTGGCTATCGAATATGCCTGGCAACATGCCGCCGACTACTCGGCCCTGCTGTTCGTCGCGGCCAAATCGCCCGAGTCGCTCGCCCGAAATCTGGCCGGACTGTGCGGACCGACGGTGCTGGACCTGCCCGAACAGCACCTGAAGGAGGAAGAACCGCAGCGGTTGGCGGTGCTGCGGTGGCTGCGCGAGCATCCCGGCTGGCTGCTGATCCTGGACAACGTCGATACGGACGAGGCGGCTCGGGCGGCCGAAGACCTGCTGGCTCGCACCGACGCGCGGCGGCGCAAGACGGCGGACGAAGCCGCGGACGCTCGCAGGCTGGCCATCGAGTTGGGGCAACTGGCGCTGGCTCTGGAGCAAGCTGGGGCGTACATCGTCCACCACCGGCTGAGCTTCGCCGGGTATCTGGTCCGGTGGCGCGACCGGCACGACCGGGTGCTCGAGTGGTTCGACGAGCGGCTGATGCAGTATCCGCGCAGCCTGGCGATGACCTGGCAGACGTCGGTCGATCAGTTGAGCGAAACGGCGCGGCGGTTGTTGCAGCATTTGGCCTGGTTCGAGCCCGATCCGATCCCCGAATCGCTGCTGGAGGTGCCCGTCCCCAACGCCGCGAATCGAGAGCCGGGCAACGACGGACTCTTGGACGCCTTGGCCGAACTGGACGCCTACTCGTTGGTGACACGCTCCCGCCAGTGGCCATCGTTTGTTGTCCACCGTCTGGTCCAGGATGTGACCCGCCGCAGCTTGCGGGACGACTGCGAACACAGCGCGCTGACCGAGGCGCTGCGGTGGGTAGACGCCGCCTTCGACGGCGATCCTGAAGACGTGCGGGCCTGGCCCACGCTGGACCCGCTGGCCCCGCACGCCCGCGCCGCCATGTGGCACGCCGACCAAGCCGGCATCGCCGACCCGACGGCGCGACTGATGAACCAACTGGCCACCCTGCTCTTCGCTAAAGCCTTGCACGCCGAGTCCGAGCCGCTGATGCGCCGGGCGCTGGCCATCTTTCTCGCCAGCCTGGGCGGGGAGCATCCCAATACGCAGATCGTCCAGCGCAATTACGCTGGCTTGCTGGAAGCTCTGGGGCAGAGGTCGCCGGACGACTGATTCGTATTTCGCGGCCGCGTCCGGGGATGAAAGGCCACAAGAGGGATCTTGGCCACTTTTCCTCCGCCTCGGATGCATTTTGACGTTTTCTACGGCGATGCCAGTGATTGTTCTACGTGTCGCTTTGCGCTACGATCCATTCCTTCGCCACTCCAAGACGCTTCGCCCATGCGGCAATATACTGGCGATCGATCTTGTCGCCTTGAACCGTCGGAACGCCTCGAATATCGCGAAGGGCATCTGTTCTACCGCTCCGACAACGGTGTATGGCTGACAGATCGCGTGCCGGCGGAGTATCTGGGATTTGACTGAAGCAGCGGCCCGATTATCGTCCATCCCGCGTCCATTGCCGGTAGGCGTAGCGAATGAATGACATCAGCCCGGAGAATCGATAACCGGGATCGGCGTAGTGTTCGATGACGTAGAACGCGAAGTAGTAG
>SKVE01000882.1 GCA_007129635.1 Planctomycetaceae bacterium | reverse complement strand
GTTCGGGGTGTTGGTCAGCCAGATCATGCTGTTCGGCCAGATCGTTGTCCAGATCGTACAAGCGGATCGGCGAGTCGGCATCTTTGTGCAAATTCTCTTGGATCGCTTTCCACTGACCCATCCGAGCAGCCCGTTTCCCGCCGCGTTCGAAGAATTCCCAGTACAGATACTCGTGGTGTTTTTGCTGATCGGGTCTTCCCTGCAACGTGGGCAGCATGCTGATCCCGTCGATGTCTTCCGAGGGTTCGATCCCGGCGATGGCACAGGCGGTGGGCAGAAAATCCCAGTGGGCCGAGATCAAGTCGCTGTCCCGACCCGCTGGGACGACGCCCGGCCAACGGACGATCAACGGCACCCGGATGCCGCCTTCGGTCAGATCGCGTTTGTAACCGGTCAACGGCCCGTTCGACTGGAAGAAATCCGGATCGTGCCCGCCTTCGCGGTGAGGCCCGTTGTCCGAGGTGAACATCACGACCGTACGATCATCGATCTCCAACTGGTCCAGCAATTCCATGACCTGGCCGACGCTCTCGTCCAACTTGACCATCATCCCGGCAAAGGCGGCGATCGGATTGCGCACTTCGGTTCGGGCATATCGGCCGATTCGGTCGTTGAACTGCGGCCATTTCTCACGGAACGGCGCCGAGTACTCGTCCGGCACGTGCATCGCTGCGTGCGGAATGGTGAACGGCAGGTAACAGAAAAACGGGCGGTCTTTGTTCTCGCGCAAAAATTCCAGCGCCCGTTCGACGATCAGATCGTGCGAGTAGGTCTCGCCATCCAGCTCGATCTGTTGCTCGTTGTCGTACAGCCAGGTCGGATAAAACGTGTGGGCGTTGCGTTGGCAGTTGTAGCCGAAGAACACGTCGAAGCCCTTGTTCAGCGGATCGCCAACCGACCCGGGGTAACCCAATCCCCATTTGCCGAACGCGCCGGTGACGTACCCGGCCTGTTGCAAGAGCTGAGCCACCGTGACTTCGTCGGCGGACATGGGAGCCTGGCCGATGGGTTTGTGTTCGCGGTTGCCACGTACCGAAATGCGGCCCGTATGTCGACCGACCATCAGCGAGCACCGTGTCGGAGCGCAGACGGTCGACCCCGAGTAGTGCTGTGTGAACCGCATGCCCTCGGTAGCCAGTCGATCGATGTTCGGTGTGGCGAACTTCGTTTGCCCGTAGCAACTGAAATCGCCATACCCGGCATCGTCCACCATGATGTAGATGATGTTCGGGGGACGCTGGTCACCGACAGCTTGAAGAGCCATCGTCGCAGTAAGAAAAATACCGACCATGATCGTTCGAACCACCGCTTTCATTTTGGCTCACCTCTCCCCAACAGACCGCAAATCCCATTCCGCAACTGCTGAACATTCAGCAGTTCACCAGCTACGCGGATGCAACACGATTGCCGTATGCTAGGCGACCAGGAATCCCCTGTCAAACCAGCGTTCGCAGCGTTTACGATTTCGAGCCTTCCGAAGGTTTGACAAGCGGCAGGTTCACGGCAATAATAAAGGTGGTGGTTACGTTTTAGCGGCCCGAACTGGTCGGGCACGTTTTGTGTAAAGGAGGATCACCACCATTCTGTTTCGCTGGCGATCTGCCGGCCTACGAGTTAGGAGAACTTGTCATGACGAGCAACAAGGACAGGGTATTGGTCGTTTTCTTGCTGGGCTTGATCTTGGCGGCTGCGGAGGTGGCGGCCGAGACCATCGTGACCGGCCGCACGGTTCGCGGTGAGTCGGTGCCCAGCGAACGCGACGAACAGGAGTCGCTGTTCAACTATTATTTCCGCGATCTGGACCTGCGTTACGAAACGGAGTTTGCCAGCCTGGAGACGGCGGCCACGGTCGATGCCTGGCGAATTCCCTACGCAACCCCGATCTATCCCGAGCAAAGCGGGGGATTGGCTAACGCACGCAGCTCGGCGGGCACCGTGCTGGCGAAGTATGACCTGGCATTTAACGAAGGCCAATTGTTGGCCGACTCGTACGATCGGCGCCGAAAGCAGCGGACGGAAGTTCAACGTGCGGGATTATTCGGCAGACGAACGCAGACTCACACATATTATGCGGCCGAATCGTGGGAGGGCTACTGCAGCGGATTCGCGGCCTCGACGATCCGGCATCCCGAACCCGTGTTGCCGGTCGACGCCGGTACGGTGGGTGGTCGGCCCGGAGTGGTGTTCCAGCCAGCGGAAATCAAATCGCTGCTTCTGGCCGCTTATAATCGCACGCGTTCGGACAGCTTCCTGCTGGTCGCCCCGCCCAGCGCTCGCGACGGCGGCCCCAACATGGGCACCTTTCACCTGGCATTGGCCAACTATATCGGGCAGGCTGGAAATCCGATCGCCATCGATCGGACCAAAGGTCGCGTGGCCTGGAATAACCCGATCTACCAGTACGAGGTGAGCTCGATTCGCGATGCAGGACAACAAGGGGACTTTCACTACAAGGACCTGACGACTCGCATCACCTACACCGCTTACGGGACCAGGCAGGTGAACCAGACCAATCGGGAAACGGGCGAGCGTCAGGGGCAGCCGAGCCAGTCGATGGCGATTCGCTACCGTTTGACCCTGGATTCGGATGGCCGGATCGTCGGAGGGCGTGCGCTCAGCAACGCCGGCCACTTCCTTTGGATCCCGCTGTTCGCGGTCCAAGGG
>SKVE01000715.1 GCA_007129635.1 Planctomycetaceae bacterium | reverse complement strand
CGGCTCGAACACACTTGATCACCTCCTTGATCTCGTCGACAAACGCCGCCGGCATATCCCCACCGCTCAGTTTTGGCCGCACCACACCGCCTTTGGCCGGCAGCACCTTCAGCGGCATCTCTTCGATCCCATCCGCATAGACGCCCAATTCGTAATTCAGCGTGGCTTTTTCCAGTTGGATTTCGAAGCCGTGCGTAAACGAACGCCCCTGCTGATTGACCACACCGCTGGTCGCGCTGACCACCAGATTCGGATCGTCGAACTGGAAAAAGGTATTGAAGTATTCGACCACTTCACCCCGCATGCGTCCGCGAGTCGTCACCGCGCTGGGTTGGCCGAACAGCAGGCGGATGAAGTGGGCGTCATGAATGTGCAAATCCAGCATCGGGCCACCACAACCGTGCGGATCGTAAAAGTCCTTCAGCCACAGCGGATCGGAGATCACTCGCTTGAAGCTGCCGCCCAACAGTTGGCCGTATTGGCCGCTGCGAACGATCTTCAAAGCGTGAGCATATTCCGGCACGAACGGCAGCACATGACCGATGAACAGCAGTTTACCGTTGCGCTCAGCCGCATCCACCATCCGGCGGCAATCGGCGGTCGTCAACGCCATCGGCTTCTCACAAAACACATGTTTTCCCGCCTTGGCGGCCGCGATCGTCGCCTCGGGATGCATCATCGGCGGCAAGCAGATATCGACCACATCCACGTTGGGATCGGCGAACATTTCGCGGTAATCCGAATAGCAGGCGACCGACGACAGGTCCACCATCTCGCCATGCGGTCCGAAGTTTCCCTGGATATCCCGCCAATCTCCCGACAACCGCTTTTCATTCGGCTCCGCGACCGCCACCAGCTTCACCCCCCGCACCTTCTGGTAAGCTAGGTAGTGAATCCAGCCCATAAACCCAATTCCAGCAATCCCCACTCGGATCATCGATGCGACTCCTTCTGCGCGAAAGTAAAGCAAAACGTTCGCACCCAGCATAACAAAACCAATCCATAAGAACACGCCCCGCCTTTTCCAGCGCCCTCGCTCCATGCGCCGAACCCGCCGGGCCAGCATCCGACAAGACCACACATCATGGAGGAGCGTTGAGTCCCATCCAGTGGGATAAGATATTTAGCTGTTAAACCCTATCATCTGCAGCAACAAAATCATCCAGCCCCACTGGAAACCCGCCGGACGATGAGCTATTCTTACGACAGATCAGGGCGACTAGCTCAGTTGGTTAGAGCGCCGTCTTCACACGGCGGAGGTCACAGGTTCGAGTCCCGTGTCGCCCACTCGCCCGAACCCCCGAAAAACCCGCGTTTTCCTTGGAATTCGCGGGTTTTTCTCGTTTCGGGAGTTCTACGTCCGGTTCGGCGTTATTATCAGGAATAGCCCTGATTTCCATAGACCCCCAGGATGAAGCGGCGATAGGGGCGGAACCAAAGGCGGCGATAACGCAGCGGCTCCGCCATCGTTCGTCAACTTGCGGGATTCCGGCGGCGCGATGGTGCCGTGATCTTCATGGAGGAACAGAGTGCCGTCGGTCCTTGTTTCCGAGCAGACCGGCACCGTCGTCACGCCTGCCAGACGGGCACCGTCGTCACGCCTGCCAGACTGACCTCGTTGCCTGGACGTGGCGGCGCGGCAGCGAACGCATCGAGTGCCACCACGTCGGTCTCCGGTTGTCCGATGATCTGGTCGGCCATCGCCAAATCACCCGCAGGCAGCAAACCGGCGTTCAGCCGGTCCAGGCTCGAAGCGATCCAGCGAAAATGCGGGTGGTTTGCGTTCTCGGATGCTGGCTGTTAAGCTAGGGATGCCCGTTCAAGGATCGGGCAGATCTCACCGACCCCAGTTATTCGTTTTCAACGTTTCCGGAGAACAGCATCCATGTCCGAATCGAATCATGTTTCGAATGTTACTCGTCGACAGTTCTTGAATCGCAGCGGCGCGGCAGTCGCAGGCGCGGCCGTGTTGGCCGGGAACATTCCTGCCGTGCATGCGGGCGAGAATAATACGATCCGACTGGCCCTGATCGGCTGTGGCAGCCGAGGCAACGGTGCGGTGGCCAACGCGATGAATACGCGAGACCAGGGGCCTGTGCAACTGTACGCGCTGGCCGATGTCCATGGGGGCTCGGTCCAGGGATCGTTCAAGACGTTGTCGGGGCGATTCGAGCAGGACGTGAACGTGCCCGAAGAGCGACAGTTTGTCGGTTTTGACGCCTACAAGAAGGCCATCGATTCGCTGCGTCCGGGCGACGTGGCGATGTGCACGACGCGAGCCTACATCCGTCCGCTGCACGTCGAGTATGCTGTGTCCAAGGGGATCAACGTCTTCATGGAGAAGCCGTTCTCGGTTGATCCGGCCGGGTTGCACCGGATGCTGCGTGCGGCCAAGCAGGCCGATACCAACGGTGTCAAGATCGCCGCCGGGCTGCAATGCCGGCACTCGCCCGCCCGCGCCGCGCTGATCGACAAGATCAACAGCGGCGAATTGGGCGATCTGCAATACGTGCGCGCGAATCGGCTGGGCGGCCGCGGCTGGCTGGGCAACCAAGGGGATCGCGCCAACGACATGCTGGCTCAACTGCAGTTCGGCAGGAACAACCTGTTGTGGGTCGGATCGGGCCAGATGGTCGATTACCTGATCCACCAGATCGACGAGTGCTGTTGGCTGCTGGACGATTGGCCTGTGTCCTGCCAGGGGATGGGCGGCCGCGAGGTGGGCACCACCGATCGAGGCCAGTCGCTGGACGCGTATACGATGGAGTTTACGTTCAAGGACGGCCGCAAGGCGTTCTGCGGGTTCCGACGCGCTCAAGGCGCTTTCAATGAATTTGCCACGTTTGTGCACGGCACGAAAAAGGCCGGCCAGTTCTCCGGCAATGTCCACGCGGCGACGGTGCATATCTTCAAGGATCAACGGATCGCCGGAGATAACATCGAGTGGTCTCCCGCTCCGGATGCCTTCAACCCGTGGGATTACCAGTGGAAGGATTTTGTCGACGCCATCCGCAACGACCGGCCGTTTAACCAGGGGATTCGCGGCGTGTATGCCGATTACGCTTCGTTGATGGGCCGTGCCGCCGCTCACTACAACCGGGTCGTTACTTGGGACGAAGTCGTGAACTCGGAATTCCAGTTCTGTTCGTACCTGGACGAATTGGACTCCGACAGCCCCGCGCCGGTCCAGGCGGATGAGCAAGGGTTCTTCCCCGCGCCCCTGGCCGGAAACTGGACGGAACTGTAACGCAGGGAGAGCCTGAAAGATGCTGGTTCGAACGTTGGTTGTGCTGGTCCTGTTCGCCGGGTTGATTTCTCCATCGCCGGCGTTCGGGTGGGAATGGTTTGTGGCCACCGAGGGTGATGACGCGAACCCCGGAACTCGGCAAGCCCCGTTCCGGACGATCGAGCGTGCTCGGGATGCAATGCGCGAGCGGATCGCGGCGGACGGCGAACCGGAAGGCGGGGCGCAGATCGTTTTACGCGCGGGTCGGTATTTCCGCGACCAGACACTGAACTTCGGCCAGCAGGATTCGGGTCGTGAGGGCGCCCCCGTGGTGCTGCGTGCTGCAGAAGGCGAAACGGTTTACCTGGACGGAGGTCGCGTGCTTGATCCGTCGACCTTCGTCCCGGTAACCGATGCGGCGATCATTGCGCGCTTGACCGACGCCGCTTCGGGCCGCGTGGTGCGCGCCGACCTGCGCGAGTTGGGCATCGCTGACACCGGCCCGTTCGGACCTCGAGGCTGGGGGCGGCCTGGGATTCCGCCGCCCCTGGAATTGATCGTCGACGGCGTTCCCCAGACCGTCGCCCGCTGGCCTAACACGGGGCATGTGCCGCTGGGCAAGGTCCTGGAATCCGGCAGCGTTCCGCGGCGGGGTGAACAGGACGAACGTTCGGCCGTCTTCCATTACAACACGCCTCGCGCCGCCCGCTGGGCCGAGGCGGATGAACTGTTCATCTCGGGCATCCTGGGCGTCAGTTGGGCTCATGATACCATCCGGATCGCGGAAATCGACCTGGAAAACGAGACCTTTACCACCGACGGGCCATCCCACTACGGAGTGGCTCAGCCCGGTTCGCCTGCCAATGTCCAGACGTTCTACCATGCAGTCAACCTGCTGGAAGAGATCGAGGTGCCCGGCGAGTACTATGTGGATCGGAGAGCGGGTGTGTTGTATTTCCTGCCGCCGTACCCTCTGGATCGGTCGCTGGTCCAGGTTTCCTTGTTGACCGATGTCATGATCCGCGTCCGCGACGCTTCCTACCTGGAGATTCAAGGGCTGGTACTGGAAAACAGTCGTGGACAAGGGATCGTGATCGAAGGCGGCCGGGGATGCCGAGTGGCCGGTTGCACCTTGCGCAATCTGGGCCAGGAGGCCGTCAGGATCGTGGGAGGAACCAGGCACGGGGTGCAAAGCTGTGATGTCTACCAGGTCGGCGCCGGTGCGGTGACCGTCAGTGGCGGCGATCGCAAGCAACTGGTCCCCGCCGAACATTTCGTCCGCAACTGCGACATCCGCCGCAGCGGTCGCTGGACCGGCCATTACCACCCGCTGATCAGTGCGGCGGGGGTCGGGATCACGATCCAGCACAACCATCTGCACGATTCCGATCACCAGGCCATCACCTTCAGCGGCAACGAACACGTGATCGAGCGGAACGAGGTGCACCATGTGCTGCAGGACATCTCGGACATGGGGTCGATCTACATCGGCCGTAACCCCAGCTTCTGCGGCAACGTGATCCGCTACAATTTCTTCCACCACCTGTTCCATCCTCATGAGGGCGGACCCGGAACGCAGGCCATCTTTTTCGACGACGATACCCTGTACGTGGCTCGCGTGTTCGGCAACGTCTTCTACCGGACCGGGTCGACCGGCGTGATCAAATTCAATGGCGGGGGCGGCGCATCCATCGCCAACAATATCGCCATCGACAGCCCGCGACTGATCCAGGGCGGACACTCGGCGCATGTCGATCGGGCCATCCGCTTCATGCACGGCTCGGATACCGACCCCAGCGCTTTCACGGGGCGCGGGTTCGTCCCCAAGATTACCCAGGAAGTCGATATCCGCCGCGATCCCTATCGGTCGCGCTACCCGTACCTGTACGACACGTATACCAACAAGTTCAACTACGGCACGCCGTCATGGAACAATTACGAAGCGTCTGCCGATGATCTGGACCACTTCGTCGACCCGGCCGAACTGGACTTTACGCTGCGTCCCGATTCGCCGATCCTGAGCATGGTTGCCGAAGACGTGGTCGATCGGGTCCATGGGGCCCAGGGCGAGTCGATCGCCTTTCAGCCGATTCCGTTCGATACGATGGGCCTGACGCAGGACACCTTCCGGCAGGAACTGGGCCCCTCTGCCTTTCGGCTGCTGGGACCCGCGGACGGCGCGGAAGGCCTGCCGACCGATCGTGTCCAGTTGTGGTGGCAACCGGCTCACAACGCCGACGTGTACCGAGTCGCCGTGGCGACGGACAACCAGATGGTCGACAAGGTGATCGATCAAGTGGTGGAAGACAATACCATGACACTCGACGAACTCGAGCCCGGCAAAACCTACTACTGGCAGGTCCAGGCCGAGGTGAATCGATCGCGGTCGAACCGCGGCCAGCGGCCCGCGACCGATGGCCCGTGGCAACTGACGACAAGCAACTGACTTGTTCGATTCCAGAGTAGTAGGCACACTCCGTGTGCCGTAACCTGCGGACGGCACACGGAGTGTGCCTGCTACCATGTTCCTACGGCTCGCGGTGCTGTTGGTACGCGCGACCCACGTAAACGGCGGCCAGCACATAGGCCAGACCCAGCAGCGTGCCGACGATGCCGACGGCTGCGGCACCGCTCAGCTTCAGCAGGCTGGCGATCGCTGCCGAGGCGATCAGCGTGCCGATCGGGATCAACAAACCCAGGGTCCAGCCGCGGATCAGGATCCGCATCGATCGTCCAAATCGATTGGCCATCATTTGGTGAACCGGATTGCGTAGACCGAATCGTAATTCTGCCTCGATAAAGCGGCTGGCCACCGCCATTGGCAACCCGGCCGCCAGGGCGTTGCCGAGCAGACCACCCATCATGGCTAAACTGTACAACAGGTGGGTGGTCGATACGCCCAGCCAGCCGACCAACCGATTGACCAGAAAGAGCTGAAGCAACAGCGAAATCCCAAGCGCCACCTGCGTGTATCGTCCCAGAAACACGGCCAGTTCCGCCTCGTCCTGGAAATGGACTTCGAAGTAGGCTGTGTACTGATAGGCCATAAACCAGCGGCAGCCGACGAAGCACAGTGTGCTGATCGTCAGCCAGCCCAGCAGCGGCACGGTCCCGACCTGGTAGAGAAACCGTCGAGTCGAGGTCATCCGCGAGGGAGCCGGGTCGCCCGATGACGGACATGCCAGGGGTGGATCGTCCGGTTCGTCGCGATGAGCAGTGGTGCGGTAAATCCGTTGCACGGCCACCCAGGCGACCAGGACCAGCGCTACGGTGATCAGCACCAGATTGACCGTTCCCCACCGAGGCGCCAAAGAGCCCACCACGATGCCGCCCAGGATGCCGCCCACACGACCGCCGGCATAGATGACCGGCAGGATCCGGTTCAGTTCGTTGCGGACGAAGTAGTCTTGCAGGAACGTGCCGAAGTGCATCAAGATCATCGTCAACGCAACTTCGCGAGTGACGAACAGCATGCCCAGCGGGATGATCCCGTCATGAAGCTGCGCGGCGGCCCAAGCCAACATCCACAGCGTGGCCACTGTGCCCAAGATCCAACCAAAGACCAGGCCGCTGTCGGTGCGAGCGGCGCGAGTCAGGTAGGCGCCGATCAACACCAGATTGGCGATCGCCGTCAACGAATACCATTGCGGCAACGCCGATGCCCCGATCCGGCTGGCCAGCAGCGTGACCGCGATCGCGTCCGCCATGGTCAGGGCGACGAACAGCAGCGTGTAGACTCCGAAGAACGGAAGCGCACGGGCCAACTGATCCTCTTGAATCCCCAGCGCCCGTGCGATCCGATCGAATCCCATGCCTACCCCAAAAATCCGTCCATTCCACACCCTGTTTCTTACTCCATCGCTTTCTCTGCCGCAAGCGGCCGTGCCGGATTGGAAAAAGAGTTCCATGGGTTAAAATGGGATTGGTGGCGATTGGCCTTACGTGCGGAAGGAGAAACAAATGGGCATCATTCGTTGGTTGCCGAACATGACGGTCGTTTATTATCTGGCGGGAGCATGCTTCTTTGGCGGTGCTACGCCGGGAGCGGCCGAGGACAAGCTGGTCACGGTGACGGTTCAGGCCAACAGCGAGGCGCCGGGCTACGAGGCGTATCGAGCGTTGGACGGGAACCCGAATTCGATGTGGCACACCGATTGGCAGTACGAGAACCCGGCCCCACCGCATGAATTGTCGATCGATTTGGGCGAGCGCTACGAGATCGCCGGTTTCACGTACCTGCCGCGTCCTGGCGGCGGGAACGGCACGATCGCTGGTTACGAGTTCTTTGTGAGCGACGATCCTCAGGATCCTGGCCGGGCGGTGGCGGCGGGCAAATTCACCAACCGGGACCGCGAGAATGCGACCCGGCTGGACGAACCGGTCACTGGCCGCTACGTCTGGCTACGGGCATTGTCCGAGGTCCAGGGTCGGAACTGGGCCTCGGTGGCCGGGTTGCGGTTGATGGTTCCGGGCGTCGAGTTCCGAGGTCGACCCGCGGTGGTGGCGATGGAGACGGACGAGCTGCGTCGGCAGTTCTTGGCCTTGCAGCATGATCTGCGCAGGAAGGATTATTTCGCAGAGATCGCCGATCAAGCGTTCCGGCCCGATGCGTTGATCTTTCCCTCAGACAGGGATCCGGCCGATGTCGTGCTTCGGCGGACGGCTGCTTTGTTGGAGGCCCTGCAGACCACGCCAGCCGCCGCGGCCCTTTCCGAACTGGCCGAACAACTGAAGAAGTTGCAAGATGAGGGAAAGGCCATCGACGTCGATGATTCCCAAGCTCGTTACGCCTTGTACACCAAGGCCTGCAACCTGCGGCGGAAGATCGCGCTGACCAACCCGCTGCTGGATTTCGACCAGATCGTGTTCATCAAGCGGCATCGAGCGTTGTACAATCACATGTGCGATCAGTACTACGGTATCGCCGCAACGCCGGGCGGTGGATTGTACGTGCTGGAGGACGCTTTCGGGCCCGATCCACAGGTTCGCGATCTCCTGGCCGATTCGGTCGTCCAAAGCGGCCGGTTGGCTGGCGAGCGATTGTGTGGCGGCCCCAGCACCCCGCCGGACGTGCGTTACGACGGCATGGGAACTCGGCACGGTGTGGACACGGGCGGTTCTTTTCTGTCGCCTCATCTGTCCTACGACGCGCAGCAGATCCTGTTCGCGTACGTGGAAAATCGGGGTGATCCGACGCACCGCCATCACACCGAGGCGCCGGATCGCGGCTACTGGCACGAGGGACGCTGTTACCACATCTTCCGCGTGAACATCGATGGCAGCCAGTTGGAGCAGTTGACCGACGGCACCTGGAACGATTTCGATCCCGTGCTGATGCCCAGCGGCCGGATCGTCTTCAACAGCGAGCGTCGAGGCGGCTACCTGCGGTGCGGCCGGGTGTGCCCCACGTACACGTTGTTCGACATGGCTGCCGACGGCAGCGACATCCGCTGTCTCAGCTTCCACGAGACCAACGAGTGGCATCCCAGCGTCGCGCACGACGGCATGATCATGTTCACCCGCTGGGATTACGTCGATCGGCATGGCGTGGTGGCTCATCATCCTTGGGTGATGACGCCCGACGGTTGCGACCCGCGCGCCGTCCACGGTAATTTCTCGTTCCGGCCCGAGCGAGCCGACATGCAGTTGGACATCCGGGCCATCCCGGGATCGCACCGCTACGTGGCCACGGCGGCCCCGCACCACGGCCAGGCGTTCGGATCGCTGGTCGTCTTCGATCCCAACGTGCCCGACGACGATGTGATGGCACCCGTCTGGCGGCTGACGCCGGAGATCGCCTTTCCGGAGAGTCAAGGACCGACCCGTTCCCAGGTGTTCGGCCAGGCGGCGCCGTTGAGCGAGGATTTCTATCTGGTCGTCTACGATGCGGCCATAGAAGTGCCAGCGATCCGAGGCCCCCAAGGTCGTTATGGCCTGTATCTGCTGGACAGCTTCGGGAACCGGGAACTGTTGTACCGCGATCCGGAGATCGCCAGCCAGAACCCGCTGCCGCTACGTCCGCGTCCCGTCCCGCCGCTGATTGCCGAACGATCGATACGCGTCCCGGCCGATCAGCCGGCCGAGGCGACGGTCGGCGTGGTGAACGTGTACCACAGCCTGATGCCATGGCCCGAGGGGACGCAGATCGAGGCGTTGCGGGTCTACCAGATCCTGCCGCTACCGGTCGCCTCGGCTCGGGTACCGCACAACACGGGCATCCAGATCCCTCAAGGCACCGACTCCATCAATCTGGCTCGATCCGTGTTGGGTACGGTACCGGTCGAACGTGATGGCAGCGCTTATTTCACGGTTCCGGCGCGGCGCGAGCTGTACTTCCAGGCATTGGATGCCGAAGGGCTGGCCGTCACCTCGATGCGCTCGGCGACTCAGTTTCAACCCGGAGAACAGGCCACGTGCCTGGGCTGCCACGAACCGCGGCGGGACGCGGTCCCGGCCCCGACGTCGTTGCCACTGGCCATGCAAAGGCCCCCTTCGCCGCTGACGCCCGATGTGGACGGTACTCACCCCTTCAGTTATCCGCGACTGGTCCAGCCCGTCTTGGACAAGCACTGTGTGGCCTGTCACCGCGAGCATGCCGACCAGGCCCCGCCGCTGGACAGCAGCCTGGTCACGCATCCTGGCGGCGGCCACATGAATCGGCCGACGACGTACTACCAGTCCTATGTCAGCCTGGCCCCTGATTTTGGATTCTATGATTACGGCGGTCGCGGCTGGATGGATCCCAAGTGGTACCGGACCACGCCCGGCGAGTTCGGCGCCCGTGCCTCGCGGCTGTACCAGATGCTGAAAGAGGGCCATCACGACGTGCAGTTGTCCCCCGAGGAACTGCACCGCATCGTCGTCTGGCTCGATTCCTGTTCGCTGTTCTACGGCGTGTACGAAGAGGAAGGTGGCCGGGCTCAACTACAAGGTCAGTTGGCTCGACCCACCCTAGAGTAAGGCCGAGGCACTGGAGTAAGGGCGAGGCAATCGTCCGGATGATTCGTAACCCGCAGGGTCAGCGAGGAAACACCGGCCGCCGTAAGTTGGAAAGGAAAACCGACTCATGCAGCGT
>SKVE01000983.1 GCA_007129635.1 Planctomycetaceae bacterium | reverse complement strand
TGCCGGGGTTTCTTCCTCTGGTGCCGGGGTTTCTTCCTCTGGTGCCGGGGTTTCTTCCTCTGGTGCCGGGGTTTCTTCCTCTGGTGCCGGGGTTTCTTCCTCCGGCGTTATCGGTTCGTCGGGAGCGAGCACTTCATCGATTGGTTCTTCGATCCAGGTGGCTTCGAGATCTCCAAAATCCATCGAGTATCTCGCGACCGTGAACGATTCGTAAAGTACGTTTTCCAGTTGTTTGACGTCGGGGATCGACGAGTCGATTTTCCAGACGGTCATGGGCTCCAGGCCTTCGACGTCCATTCGATTGACCGAGTACTGGACCGACGAGCCTTCGATCGTCATGTCGGCAAAGCGGGGATCGAGGATCCCGCGAATATCGGCTTCTGAGCTGGGTTGCTCCAAGATCATGGTCACCGACGTTCCGCCCAGGAAGTCGATATCGAATATCTGTCGTCCGCGAACGACCATGCCGACCATGCCGATCACGATCAATGCGATCGAAGCGATTGCGGCCAGTTGGCGTTTGCTCATAAAGTCGATATGCGCGTCCGGGAGGATCGATCGCAACTTAAGATCTTTCAGTCGCCGCGTGCGTTCGAACAGTTCGAAGACCACGCGAGCACAGAAGATCGCCGTAAACATACTCATCAGGATGCCCAAGATCAGCACGACCGCGAACCCGCGGAGTTGATCTGTGCCGATCGCATACAGCACAAGGGCCGTGATCAGGGTGGTCAAATTGGCATCGACGATGGTCGTGGTGGCTCGATCAAACCCGTTACGGATCGCCAGCCGCAGTGCCGAACCGCGACGGCGTTCTTCGCGGATACGTTCGTAAATCAACACGTTGGCATCGACCGACATACCAACGGTCAACACCAGACCAGCCAGACCTGGAAGCGTAACGGCGGCTTTGAACAGGATCAGAAAAGCCATGACCAGCAGCAGGCTAGCAGCCAGTGCTGCGCAGGCGATCAACCCTGCCAATCGGTACCAGAACAGGATGAAGACCACGACGGCCAGCAGCGAGAAGGCGATCGCGGTGCGACCCTGACGGATGGTCATCTCGCCCAATTGTGCGCCGATCTTGTTCTCGCTGATCGGATCACTGGACAAAGCGGCAGGAAGGCTGCCCGCCTGCAAGATCCCTACCAGGAATTCGACCTCGGCCCTCGTGAACCCTCCGGTGATCTGCCCCTGGTCGCTAATGGTGCTCATCACTCGCGGCGCCGACAGCAGCGCGCCGTCCAGCTTGATGCCCAGTCGCCGATAGAACTCGCGATCCCGCGCGGGCAGGTTGCTGCCGGTCAGCCCGCCCATCAGGCCGACCCCTTGGCCTCGCATACGGAAACGCACGGAGGGCTGAGCCGTTTCATCCCACGAACTGCTGACCATGCCTAAGTGGGCACCGGTGACGTCAAAGCCGTCATCCACGGCCATCAATACATCGATCTCCCTGATCTCCTGCTCGGCGGCCCAGATGGCCAAAGCGACTCCGTCGCTCCCGCGCACCGCAGGCGGAACATCCAGCAGTTCGCCGGTGACCGCATCGCGGAGGATATCGCCGCCAACCGCCACACGAAACGGATAGATCTCGCCCGTGATCGGCTGCGACTCGCGGGCGACGCGCGCCCAGTAGCCCAGTTCCTCAGGGCCGTCGCGGACGAAGCGGGAACGCCGAAGCTGAGGATCGTCCGCCTGGTCTTCTGCCTGCGCAATGATGCCCGGATGGTCGGTCCGGTTGGCAACGATCCGGAACTCCAATGCACCCGCCGTACTGATCAGATCCTTGATTCGCTCGATCTCGATGTCCTGTACTTCCGGGATGATGATCTCGATCTGCCATTCCCCGTAGCGCCGGACCACAATCTCTTTGGTACCGGCAGGGTTGATCCGGTTGGTAATCGATTGGATCAATCGCCCCCAGTCGATGAACGCGGAATCGGCCGCCATCGGATCGTCGCCTCGCAAGGCCTCCCGATCAATCTCGTAGATCAGGATCACACCGCCTTTCAAATCGACGCCCAGATTCAATCGGCCCGTCGAAACGACCACCGCCGCGCTGGACAGTGCGCAGAAGATGACGGCCAGCTTCCAACCGTAGTCTTTCATCCGCAGCCATCGCGCGAACCAATTGCCCAGCAACGCGGGGATCGGCAGGGCAATGCACAGCAACAACAACGTCCGCCACCAGGGCGCACTGACGACTTGATCGGCTTGACCAAGCAACCACCACGAAATCATATCAAACGACATAACAGGAACTTCCCGATCCCCTAATGAATGCCCACAAAACGTTTCGCCGAAACTTCCTCGATCGGACTCAACTTTCGGCCTTGTTCGCGTCCGACTTGTCGTCACTCAACACGCGAGAAATCGAGCCGCGCAGCACCTCGACACGCGTGTTGTTCGCTTCGTCAATGCGGATTGTCACCTTTTCCGAGCCCGATTGCACGTTAACCACCACCCCCATGATCCCGCCGATCGTCACGACGCGGTCATTTTTTTTCAGCCCCTCCTGCATCCGAGCGATCTCGTTCCGCTTTTTCTTTTCCGGCAAGATCATCAAGACGTAGAACAACATACCGATCAACAGGATCGGCATCATCATCGTCAAAATGCTTCCCTGGCCACCCTGCTGTGCCAACAGGATCAGGGACCCAGACTCA
>SKVE01000012.1 GCA_007129635.1 Planctomycetaceae bacterium | reverse complement strand
CGAGGGCTTTCATGGTTGTCAGATGCCCGAGCAGTTGCTGGGCCGCATCCTGCGAGCGTGCAGCCGCGAGGGCCAGATCGTGCTGGATCCCTTCGCGGGCAGCGGGACCACGCTGGCCGTCGCCAAAAAATTGGGCCGTCGCTACCTGGGATTCGAATTGTCGGCTGACTACGCCCAGAAGATCGAGCATCGTTTGTCCAGAATCGAGGTCGGCGATCGACTGGAGGGCGCAGCGGAACCTTTGGTCAGCGCTCCCAGTACGGCCGATGGCCGGCGTTTGAACTCGGATCAGCCAGCGACCACACCGAAGAAAAAGCGTGCTACCGGATCCCGCCAGAGACTCTTACCGGGGTTGTAATCATGAAATTCGCCATTTGCAACGAAACCTTTCAGGACTGGCCTTTCGACAAGGCGTTCGCATTCGCTCGCCAACTGGGCTATACGGGCATCGAATTTGCGCCTTTCACCATGAACAAGGACGCGCGAAAGATCACCGCCCAGCAACGTCAGGAGGTCCGGCGTCAGGCAGAAGCGGCGGACCTGCAGGTCGTCGGCCTGCATTGGCTGCTGGCCTTTACCGAAGGCCTCTACCTGACCAGTCCCGACCGGCAGGTCAGAGCCAAGACGACCGAATACCTGGCCGATCTGGCTCGATTGTGCAGTGACCTGGGCGGCCGGGTGATGGTCCTGGGTTCGCCCCAGCAGCGAAATCTGCTGCCCGGTGTGACCCTGGACCAGGCGATGGACTATGCCGCGGATGTCCTGCAAGACGCCATGCCCGCGATGGAACAATGCGGTGTGGTGTTGGCCGTCGAACCGCTCAGCCCGGAGGAGGGCGATTTTCTGCTGACCGCCGAACGGGGCGTCGAACTGGTCCGCAAAGTCGCTTCGCCCCATTGCCGCTTGCACCTGGACGTCAAGGCCATGTCCAGCGAATCGAGCCCCATCCCCGACATCATCCGCCAAAACGCCTCGTACTTGGAACACGTGCACGCCAACGATGCTAATCGTCGCGGCCCCGGGATGGGGGAGGTCGATTTTGTGCCCATCCTGGACGCGCTGCGCGACATCGATTACCAGGGTTGGGTGTCGGTCGAGGTCTTTGACTATGAACCGGGCGTCGAGGCCTTGGCCGGGGACAGTATCCGATACCTGCAGCGATGCCTGGCTTCATAAAACGGAGGACGACAAGATGAGCGAAGAATCCCTGCGTCGACAGTTGTTGGAATCGTTCAAGAACCGCGCCCTTCTGTATGCGCTGATCTACGAAGAATTGAGCCAGGAAGTGGGCGAAACCCGTGCGGAAACGATCATGAAGCGAGCCATCGTGCGCCGCGGTCAGCAGATCGGCCAGCAGTTTCGCGATTACGGACCCGACGACTTCACGGGACTCTGCCAGGCCTTTGTCGCGAATGTCCCTGACGATGGCCGGTTGTTCCAACCCAACGTCATTCGTTGCGATTCGCAAGGGCTGGACATCGAGCTGCAACAATGCCCGTTGAAGGCCGCTTGGGAAGAGCTGGGATTGGACGAATCTCGGCGAGAAACCCTCTGCCGTATCGCGGGAGAAATCGACAAGGGCACGTTCGAAGCGGCCGGGTTCGAATTCACCGTCGACACGTGGAAACCCGGCCGCACCGGCTGCTGCCATCTGCACATCCGCCCCGGCCCCGCCGCCAACTCGCTTTGATCCGCTGGCGTGTTTGGTGCGACAGCGGATTTAAGGAGACAGCGAATAGGTTTCCCGAACCATCGAAACCACATGGACCTGAGTCGATTTATCAGCCGAGGATTCGCAAGAATATCCGGCTGATGGTCGACCTCGTGCTGGACGGCAACGAATCGAAAGCCATGACTTGGCGCATCGCCGATCTGGCCTGCGGCACGGGTGGATTGGATCGCGGCACAAAAGCAGACGGGTATCCTGGTGACTCTGATCCCGAGACACACCGGGCCAAGGTCCAAGCTACTGGTGGATGGCCGCGTTCGGCGATTTTTCGCGCGGAAAACCCGCTTTAGCCACCGGCAACGCGAAAGAAGACACCGTACATCACAAAGACATTCGGCGTCTTCTTACCATCGGGCAATCGGCCCTAGATGTTTCCACAGGATATGCGGAGTTCAGATCAATATCTGCGTCCACCACCCTTGCCGCCTCGGTCACGGCCACCGCCACCGCCAGACCTTCCGCCGCCATAACCGCCGCGGCCACCACCGCCACCCCGGTCTTCCCGAGGCTTGGCTTCGTTGACGGTCAGAGCCCGCTCGTCAACTTCTTTGCCATTCAGGGCACTAATGGCAGCTTGTGCCTCCTGATCGCTGCTCATCTCGACAAAGCCGAAACCCTTGGATCGGCCCGTCTCGCGATCGCTGATGACCTGAGCCGATTCAACCGTCCCATACTCCTCAAACAGCCTTTGTAGATCACTGTCGGACGTGTTGTAGGACAGGTTGCCGACGTATAACTTCTTCGCCACGCTGGTCTCCTCCGGAAAAAAACACGCAACACCGGCATGGCCCACTGCGGGCGAATGCTGTCGCAAGAAAACCATTTATGACGCGAACCGTAAAAAATTGCAAGGGGTACGATCAAATTTTAATAGGTTCCACCCACCAATCTATTGACGAAGCTGATTTCTTGAGTACAATGCATGGATTGAGGAGAACAAT
>SKVE01000084.1 GCA_007129635.1 Planctomycetaceae bacterium | reverse complement strand
ATCACCTGGTACGTCGACGGCAAGCCCGTGTTCAAACTGGTCAAGGAGTTGGTGGATGGCGATCTGGTCATCATCCCAGGCCGTGTGCCGGTGCCGACCGACGAGTTCGAGACGATCCAGTTGCGACTGATCGTCACCGCCGATACCTGGACCGCTCAGTTCCGCTCGAACCTGGACAGCGAGTTTCAAACCGCAGCCAACGGCAAATTGCCGCCGCCCAACAACGATCAGGTCAGCATCCAGTGCTACCACGGGCCTGCCGACGCCGAGCACTGGATTCGCTTCCAAGATTTCCGTATCCAGCAGATCGAGCCCTAAGCATCCGGCCAGGGATATCTTGGTAGAATCGGCGGAAGCCGGGGTGGAAATTCGCGTGTTCAGTTCGAGCATGTGCAGCCCAATGTCCGTTGCTCCCGCATTTGTTCTGCGTCCTGAACCCCATCCGGCTCGTCCGGATGGTGAATCAGATTTCAGCAGCTAGGGCCATCCAAACACTTACCACAGGAGATGGAATCCGATGAAGACATTTCTCGCATGGGCGACCGTTGTCGCAGCGCTGGTCACCACCACCGCACTTTCGAGCGAATCTTCGAACGTGGATCGGGTCCTACGAGCGGGCGCGTTTGCGATCGACATCACGCCGACCAAGTTGCCTGTGCCGGTCAGCGGTGGAATCCTGCCTCGGTTCGTCTCGGACATCCACGATCCGTTGCATGCTCGCTGCCTGGTACTGGACGACGGGCAAGCACAGATAGCCATCGCCATTGTCGACAGCCTGCTGCTGTCACGCGAACAGGCCGACAAAGCCAAAGAGCTGACTCGCCAGGCGACGGGCATTCCGTCCGACCGCATCTTGATCGCTGCGACGCACACGCACTCGGCGCCGGCGGTGATGGCCGCCCATGCGACCGATCCGGACCAGGACTACGCGGAGTTCATGGTCGCGCAAATCGCGAAAGGAATTGCCGAAGCCCAAAAGAATCTCCGGCCAGCTCGGATCGGTTGGGCCATGGGCCAAGACGACAAGAACGTGTTCTGTCGGCGTTATCTGATGAAACCCGGTACGGCCGCGACCAATCCGTTCGGCGGGACGGAAAACGACCAGGCCCAGATGAACCCCGGCCACAACAATCCGAACAAAATCAGACGCACCGGACCCGTCGATACCGATGTGGCGGTGCTGTCGATCCAGACAAGGGACGGTCAGCCGCTCGCGTTGTTATCCAACTACTCGACGCACTACGTCGGCGCCCCCCCGATTTCTGCGGACTACTTCGCTGTCTTCTGCAACAGGATCGCTGAAATGATCGGCGCAAACGACGTTTCGCCTCCCTTCGTTGCTATGCTGTCGAACGGAACCAGCGGCGATGCGAACTGTATCGATTTCGAACGATCCGAACGTCGCCAGTTCGATCGGTTCACGGTCGGCGAAGACGTCGCTCGAGCCGCATTCGAAGCTTATCAGACCATCCAGTACTACGACTGGGTGCCGTTGGTGGTCGAGGAGCGGCTGTTGACGCTGGGTGTGCGCATGCCAAGCGAAGAGGAGGTGGCTGAAGCCAAGGCGGTCGTGGCCGAGTTGCCGGAGGGCCGACCACGGAACATCACCGAATCGTATGCCCGAGAGACCGTATTGCTGAGCCAGATGCCGTCGTCTCACGAGTTGAAACTGCAGGCAATCCGGATCGGCCAGTTGGGGATCACGGGTTTACCCGTCGAGGCTTTCGGCAGCACGGGACTGGAAATCAAACAAAGAAGTCCCCTGAAGCCCACGTTCAACATCAGCCTGGCCAACGGTTATTCCGGTTACGCACCGCCGCCGGACCAGCACAAACTGGGTGGTTACACCACATGGCGTGCTCGGACCAGCATGCTGGAAGTACAGGCCGAGCCCAAGATTGTGGCGACGACACTGGAGTTGCTGGAAAGCGTCGCCAACCAGCGAGCTGCCGAGCAACTGCGAGTGTCTCCTTAATCGTAAGCACCCGGCCAGGAGTTTTTTTCATCACGGTGGCGTTGCAGGAGTGAGGGCAAAGGGGTCGGGAGTCGTTTTCGGGCAACGGTCAACCACATGGAAAACGCTTTCTCCGAAAACGATTCGCGACCCCTTCCGCCGATTCCACCAAGGAGTGCCTGGCCGGGTGCTTATTAAAGACATACTGTTCCCGTCCCACCATGCCATCACGCCACGCGAGTCCCGCCATGAAACCCCTGCACGTGTTGCTTGTCATGTTCAGCCTGCTGGTCGTCAGCCATTTGGCGCCAGCGGCCGCTGCGAATCCGGTCACCTTTTACGTCGCGCCCGACGGCAACGACGCTTGGTCGGGCCGTGCAGCCGAGCCGAATGCGGCCGAAAATGACGGTCCATTCGCCACGATCGGCCGGGCGCAGGAAACGCTGCGCGCGCTGCGCCGTGACGGGGCGTTTCCCGGCCCGGTCACCATCCGCATCCGTGGCACGCATCGCCTTGCGGAACCGCTGGTCATCACGCCGGAAGATTCCGGCACGGCCGAGACCCCGGTGACGTTTACGGGTTACGCGGGGGAGAAGCCGATTCTGTCGGGCGGCCGGCCCATTACGGGTTGGCAGAAGGCTGCGGGCGGTGTGTGGACCGTGCAGATTCCCGAGGTCCAAGCGGGCGAGTGGCGGTTCTTTCAGTTGTTCGTCGATGGT
>SKVE01000082.1 GCA_007129635.1 Planctomycetaceae bacterium | reverse complement strand
GCCCGGCAGCAAGCCTGCTTCGGCCACCAGTCGCACTTTGCTGCCGTTGCGGTTGACGATCTTTAGCGTGGCGATGTGATCAGCTGAGGTTTTGGGGGCGTCGCTGTGTTTCGCTGGCGGCGCAGACGGGCGAAAAGCGGCCTGCAGGATTTCGATGATCTCGTTGTCCGCGAACGGCTCGACCGCGTAGTAGAAGATGCGGTGCGAGCGATAGGCGGCCTCCAACGCCGCATCGCCGGTTCCCAGCAGGACAATCTTTTTTTCGGGGGCGACGGAATTGAGCCGCTCGATCAGCGCCGGGCCTTCTTGCCCGAACGACGCCGCATCCACGAGGACTGCGCCACAGCCGTTGTCTTGCAGCGCCGGGCCGAGTTCGTCCCAGTTGGCAGCGATGCGGACATGATGGCCCAATGCCGTCAGCTTCGCCTGCTGAACCGCCGCGCTGTTGGCGTCCGCGTTTACCAGGATCACACGGCGGCGACGGCATTGTTCTATCTCTTCATCGTAGCGAGTCGGTTGGATCGCGGCGATCCAGCCGCGGCCCGTGGGATCCTCCCAGAGGGCGGACGGCTCTTTGAGCAGTTGTTGGTTGACGGCATCGACAACTCCCGACAGCGGCGAGACGACGACTTGCGGCGGCGCGCCGTCGCGGACGATCGCAGCCAACGGCAGGCCCTGGTACACGGCTTCGCCGACCTTCGGGAGCCGCATGCCTCGAATGCTGGCCGCCTGCGTACGCGGCGTCATTGCGCCCGTCCGAGCCGTACCGTCCTGCCCGTACTGGACCCAGGAATCCCTCAGGAATAAGTAGCCCTCGGCACCGGGCGTCCAAGAATCGTCTGGCGACGAGCCCTCATCGTTCGGCTCCGCAGCGCCGCGAACGTGCTTCTGGACTGCGGCGGCGATCTCTTCCGGCGTAAACGGCTTGGTCACGTAGCCGGCCGCGCCTAGCCGAATCGCCGCAATGGTGTTCGGCACACTGGGATAGCCGGTCATGAAAATCACCGGCACCTGGGGCCGCTTGATCCGAAGTTGCTCCAGGAACTCGATGCCAGTCATATTCGGCATTTTGATGTCCAGCAAGATCGCGGCATACTCGTTCTTTTCGGCCAAGTGCAAACCGACCTGCGCATCGTTCGTGTTTTCCACCTGGAAGCCCAGGCGGGTGAAGATGCGGCGGCAGCCTTCGCCAATCGCCTCTTCATCGTCCACAACAAGTAGTCTTTGATCATCAGACATGACTCGACTCCCGGCAAGTGTTGTTGGTTTTCCCGTTTCCACGAGAAAACCATGAAAGCAACAACCGTGCCGAAGCCGCCCCCTGGTGCGGATCATCCGAAAAATCGGCGGATCACCCCTGGTCCAACGCAAATCCGCCGTGAAATCATTAGTTATCGGGCGAGCGTGGTGAGTCCAGAAGCGGCAACCGAGCGAGAATCGTCCGCCCGGAAACTACCGGAAGCGTATACCGAATTCATACACTGTATGCAGTCCGGCAAGCGATGCCGTCGTGTTCGTGAGACTGCTGGAAAAAAGGTTGGTGAAAAACGAGTAGTGGTGCGGGATGTCGAAAAAAACGGGGGCATCTTGGCCCCGTTGCCCACGAGTTCACCTATATTGGGGGTGCCGAGAAGGTGAAGTCCCGTCACAGATGACTTGGTCTTGATGCTTCCGCAAACCCATTCGCCGTCTCTTTCCCAGTCCAGCTTTGCCCTGCCTTCGATCCGGTCTGCCTCGATCGCGAGGCACCGGTCGACCAAACCCGACATCACACCCAACCCGAACACAAGGCTCCAGCCCACGCGCCAGACGGTGGATCTAGCAACCTGTCGTATCGCCGCTGCTCCTTGGAAGACAATCTGGACTTGGGAATTGTCGTCGGTCGGCTACAGCTTCTCCGCGAAGTGGCAGCGGCTGAGGTGACCTTCTACCAGTTGCCTCAACTCGGGCGTCTCGTTTTCGCAACGCTGTTGGTCCGCTGCTGATAATTTGGCTCGCAGAGGACAGCGGGGATGGAAGCGGCAACCGCTGGGCGGATTGACCGGGCTGGGCACGTCGCCCGGCAGCACGATACGTTTTCGCCGAGCTGTCGGGTCCATGGTCGGGATCGAACTGAGCAGCGCTTCGCTGTACGGATGCATGGGCTTGCGGTACAGCACCGTGGCCGCTGCCAATTCGACGATCTGTCCCAGGTACATGACCGCCACCCGATCCGATATGTACTCGACCACCGACAGATCATGCGAGATGAACAGATAGGTCAGTTTGAACTTCTCGCGCAGCACCACCAGCAAGTTGATGATTTGGGACTGGATCGACACGTCCAGCGCGGAGATCGGTTCGTCCAGTACCATGAAACGGGGGTTTAGCGCCAGGGCTCGAGCCACGCAGATGCGTTGTCGCTGGCCCCCGGAGAACTCGTGCGGATACCGGTTCATATAGCTGGGGTCGAGCCCCACTTGTTCGAGGGTTTCCCTTACCTTGTTCAGACGATCCTGTTTGTTACCCATCCGATGCACGACCAGTCCTTCTTCGACGATTCCTTGGATGGTCATGCGTGGATTTAGGGATCCGAACGGGTCCTGGAACACGATCTGCATGTCACGACGGAGTCTCCGGAGATCCTCCCGCGTGAGATCGAATACACTCTTACCCTCAAAGAAGACCTCTCCCT
>SKVE01000538.1 GCA_007129635.1 Planctomycetaceae bacterium | reverse complement strand
GGTAAATGCGGGTACGGGGTAAATGCGGGTACGGGGTAAATTCGGCTACATTTTGGCGAGTTCGGCGACGATCTGTGCGCTGGCGCGGAGTCGGGCAAATTTTCGCTGCCAGATTTGGAAGCAGGCTTCTTGGATCGAATCGTCCAAGGTGGCGACGCCGTCGGTGATCACGGTGACGCGGTAGTTGCGGTTCGCGGCGGCCAAGACCGTGCTGTTGACGCAAACGTCGGTCGTGACTCCCGTAACCAATAGCCGATCGATTCCACGGCTGCGCAAGGCCAGATCCAGGGGTGTGCCGTAAAACTTGTCGTAACCGTGTGCTCGAACGACCAGTTCATCTGCCCGCGGTTTCAATTCGGCGATCGTCTCAGCCGACTCGGCGCCCTGGCCGGCGTCCGGCCCGATCAGGCAATTGCTGGACGGGTAGCCGTACCCCGTGTGCTGTCCCGGGACCGTCGGCAGATGCTCCGGACCGAACGGGTCACCTCGCAGGCAGGGCACCGCCGTCGCATACACGAACTCCGTAAAGATGACGGGAACGGCATGGTTCCGACAGGCTTCGATCACCAGGGCGACCGAACCGATGATCTTCCGTCCGGCGGGAACGAACAGGGAGGCATCCGGGTGCAGAAAACCGTACTGCATATCCACCACCAGCAGAGCTGTCCGGTCGGCGACCGATCGGTGCAGGTCATCGATTCTTTCTTGCCTTGTCTGTGCGAGGTTTTGGGAATCGGTCATGGCCTTTCTCCAAACGCGTTTTTTTTGGTGCGATCAAGATAACAATTCGCGCAGATGGAAATGAAATTTCCCCAATTTGCCGCCATAATTGCCGGCAGCGATCATCAGCACGTCGGGACCTGCCGCCGCTTGCATGGCGGCGGCCATGGCCTGCGAAACCGCCTCGGGGCTGACTCCATCGATCACGATCTCGTAAGCGCAGTGGGCATCCGGATGCAATTGCGATTCGACTCGTCCCCGCAGCGTCGGACAGAACGGGTCGGAGGTCGAGGCCACGAGTCCTTTGTACCGGGAACCGACTTTACTGCCACTGCGTGCGACCCCGCCGGGAAAGGGCGTGATGGCACCCTCGATTCCCCCAACTGCCTGAACAGCTCGCCGCGCCGCCGCCAGCCCAGCGGCTTGGTCTTCGGTTTGCAGGATGATATTGCCGCCCCCCACACCGCTGCCGATTCCCACGGTGTCTTGCACCAGAAATTCGCCGTCCATCACCGGAATACGCCAATAGCGTCGGTCGTTGATTTTTTTGCTCTTTTGATAGCCGTCGCCGAAAAAGCGAAGATGCTTGCCCAAAGCGATCCGCCGCTCGGCGGAATCCAGGGCGTCGTACACAGCGGTCGACGGGCAGGTCATGATGCACTGGCCGACCCGGTTGGGAACCGACTTTTCTAGCGACTCGGGAGCGAAACCGAACATCAACAGCGTTACACCCGGTCGACCGTCTGGCGTTTCCGCTGCGGAGACGGGTCGTTCCAAGCCCGTCTCGGCATCACAAGCGATGACCGAAGAGCTGTAGCCCGTCGCCTCGCGTACGGCAGCGTCCAGCCAGTGCTGATCGTGAGCCGTCACCAAAATCCGGGCATAAGCCATGCCAAATGCTTCGGCAAACGTGTCTTGAACGAACGTTGTTCCCAGATTCACGGCTAGAACTCCGTCAGCCAGGCGTATGCCACCTCGGTGGGAAATCGCGAGTGATCCCCTACCAACCCATCACCATGTTAGATTCGATCACTTTGCGAGCGGACTCCAGATCACCGCCTGTTTCCAGCATGTAGAGTCGGATGGCATGAACCTTATCTCCGGCGGCTTTGGAAAGGCAATCGCGCGCGACTCCACACGGATCAAAACTCTCGGTCAATCCTAACGCACCCTTGGAAATGACCCACGTATCGCGGGGTCGTTTCGTCATTCGGATCACTTGATCACCCGGATAGGCATCCTGAACCACCTGGTTGGCATTCGCCTCATCCTCAGCCCAGGTGATGATAATATGTGCATCAGTCTCGACCTCGAACAGTGGCATGACAGCACTCCTTTCCGGCAGCGTGAGCACGCCACCAGATTCAAACGATTCGTCCAGTAAATGGCCCCGTGGGCCGCTCGGTTTTCCGCTGCCCCTTAAGGCTAGCATTTCATCCACTCGCACGAGTGGATTCTGCGTGATTGCTTTCCCTGTAGAGCGGTCAACGGAACGGTTAGCATCGCGTTTGCGGGGCAGTTTGGCAAGGCGGCATCGGAAAAACGGCACAGGCCGTGTGTCCGAAGAAAGCTGAGGAAACCGTTTTATCGAATCGTTCCTGCGTTTCCGCACAGCGAAACCAGGGCGTGTGTTTGTCACGAGCGTTAACTTGCGTGTTTACGGCAAGCTTTCCCCGAATTCCCTGGCCGATCAATATGTTACCCAGTGCCCCTGTTTTTCCTATGTTTTCTCATTTGCCTGAGCGTTTGGATCGGCCGGTTCCGATACGAAAGCTACCGAGGCGTGCGTGAAGCAGAATGCTCCAGCCGCTTGTCCAAACCAAACTTTCGCCAGTTTGCCACGGTGGCACAACGCTATTTACTTCTGTCAGGAGGATACAGATGGTGAAACGATCGATCTTGACTATGTTGGTGTTTTTTGGATCGCTGGGTGCGGTCCTCTTGGGTCCTGGCG
>SKVE01000942.1 GCA_007129635.1 Planctomycetaceae bacterium | reverse complement strand
TGCCCTTCATTCTGGTCGCTCCGCTCTCGGGCTGCAAGCGCCCCCGCCGAGTTTGCTCGGTGGGAGCAATGGTTGCAGCTTCGCGCCCCAAGTAACCGAGTCATGCGCTCCACCGAGCAAGCTCGGCGGGGGCGAATCTTGCGAGATTCCTCGATAGTGCAGAATCGTCGTCCCACCGAGCAAGCTCGGCGGAGACGAATGCGCAACTTCAAAGACCGGAGTCCGCCGTGGTTGACGCCGGCGGCGTCGAAAAAGCCATAAATCGCCCAACGTGTAGTCTGGGGCCACAGAACGGGCTATCCTGTGAGTAAGCACCCGGCCAGGTATTTCGGGTCTTCGGCAGAATTTGTGGGTTACAATGGCAGTCTTGGCGGACGACATTTACCGTTCAACAGAGTTTCCTGGGAGATCAACGATGACAAGAGCCATTGCACTTATGACCGCAACCGCCATCTATGTCCAAGCCGCGGCCGGCCTGGCCGACGAGCCCCGGACGATGGACGCCTTCCAGCCGGATGCCATCCTGGCGCTGGCCGACAGGGTGTACACCCACACGCTCGAAAACCCCTACCGGGCCACCGACCGGAACTGGATTCGGGCGACGTTCTACAGCGGGGTAATGGAGTTGTACCATGCCACGGGCAAAGAGAAGTACCGCAAGCAGGCAGAGCGGTGGGCGGAACAGCACAAGTGGCAGGTTGGCACCGAGGGGTCCGGACTGAACAAGCTGTTCTGCGCGATGACCTGGGCTGAACTGTGTCTGCTCGATCCCGACCCGAAGAAAATCGAGCCGACGCTCAAGTGGCTGGCCACCGACGCGCCCAACTCGCCGGGCGGGGCGAAGATATGGTTCGGCCACGCGCCGCCGCACTACGACGGTCCGCTGTACAGCGACTCGCTGTATGGCGCGCCCGTGTTCCCGATGCTCTACCAGGCCACGGGCGACCGGGGGCATCTCGACATGCTCAACCACGTGTTCTGGGCCGTCACCGAGGCTACGCTCGACGAAGACGACTCGCTGTATTATCGCGACCCGCGCTTCATCGGGCAGAAGTCGCCCAACGGCGAGAAGATTCTGTGGTCGCGGGGCAACGGCTGGGTGTTCGCCGCATTCCCGCGCATCTTCCGTTACCTGCCCGACGACGCGCCCGGGCGCGAACGCTACGTGGAACTCTACCGCCGCATGGCCGCATCGCTGGCGGCGCGCCAGCAGCCGGACGGATTCTGGCGCTCGAACCTGGCCGATCCCCTGCACACCCCCATGCCCGAGAGTAGCGGTACGGCCTTCTTCATTGCGGGTTTTGCGTGGGGCGTGCGCAACGGGATGCTGGACCGCGAGACCTACCTGCCGGTGATCGTCCGCGGCTGGAAGGCGCTGGCCGGTTCCGTGCATCCCGACGGCAAGCTGGGTTGGGTGCAGCCGGTCGGCGACCGACCGCGTCCGTCGGACCTGCACAGCACGCACGAATACGCCGCCGGCCTGTTGCTTTCCGCCGCCGGCGAGGTGTACTTGCTGGCGAAGGAGGGCGTCATTACACCCGAAGCGATTGAGTCCGCCGGTACTGAAGAGCCGATGTCGCGGCAGGCGATCGAGGAGATCGGCGTGCAGGCGGCCCGGTGGGCGCTGGCGAACCTGATGCACAGTAGGAGTTACGAGAACATGTGCGCGGCCTATGGCATCCTGAAGATTGCCGCCGCCACGGGCGACGAGGAAATGCGAAAGGCCGTTGAGGAAATCTTCCGTCCCGAACTGCTGGAAGGCCGAAGCCCACACCGAGACAATGCCCGGGATCGTGCCCATCAATGGTTCGGTTTTGTTCCGCTGGAATTATACAAACAAACGCGGAACCCCGATTATCTGAAACGCGGCCTCGAGATGGCCGAGCACCAGTATGGCAACGCGACGGAAGACGGCATGCCGGAGTACACGCCCCGCGGATTCGTCGATGATATTTACGGCGCCACGACCATGCAGTCACTCGCCTACGCTTGCACCGGCGACACCAAACACCTTGAACGGGCGATCCGCCAGGTTCTGTTCTACGCCGAGAACTACCAGGAGGAAAACGGCCTGTTTTATCACGGTCCCAGATCGCGCTTCTTCTGGGGACGCGGGAACGGATGGTGCGCGGCCGCTTTCGCCGAAGTGCTGGCCGTTACGCCGGAGGACCATCCGAAGCGCGACGAGGTGCTGGCGGTTTACCGGTTGATGATGGAAGGCCTGTTGAAGCATCAGGGCCCGGAGGGTATGTGGTATCAGCTTGTCGACGACCACAGCACCTGGCCGGAGACTTCCGGCACGGCCATGTTTCTTTTTGCCATGTCGGAAGGAGTCCGATACGGCTGGCTGTCCGAGGCCCCTTATCGGGCAGCCGTGGCAAAGGCATGGCAGGCACTGGCCGGTCACGTCGATCAGCAGTGGCGGCTTCGGGAGATCTGCGTTGGCACGAATACCGGGAAGGATCGCGAGTTCTACCTCAACAGGCCCCGCCATACCGGCGATGCGCACGGCCAGGCGCCGTTGCTCTGGGCCGCGGCGGCAGTCTTGTAACCTTCAGCGGGCAACGGTTGCTCGCACGCCGGCTCGTTAGGCCGACGGAACCGAGGCGACGACGTTCGCCTAAAGTGCAAACTCAACCCAAATGGAGAGTGTCATGACGAACTCGAAGCGGATG
>SKVE01000049.1 GCA_007129635.1 Planctomycetaceae bacterium | reverse complement strand
CCGCTGACACGACCCGAGGACGCAACGCCTTGCCGCCGGGCGCGGACCTGCGCCGCTGGCTGGCCCATCTGGCCGCCACGGACAGGCTCGCCATCGCCCACCCGGGCGTCGGTTTGGAATACGAACTGGCGGGAATCGCCAACCGTCTCGACGGCGTCAGGGCGACGTTCTTTCCCTCTCCCGATGGCCATGCGGTTCCGGTCGTGTCCGGGATCGTGTCCAACCGGGCCTGGATGGCCGAAGCGCTTGGCGTATCGGGCGATGCATTGCTGACCCACTTCCAGCACGCGGCCGCGCATCCGCTCGCCAACGAACCGGTTGCGCGCGGGCCGTGTCAGGACATCGTGCACGCGGATAACCTGGATCTCGCCCGTCTGCTGCCGGCGCCGACCCATAACGAACTCGACAGCGGACCTTATGTCACCGCCGGGTTGATCGTTTCGCGGAACCCGAAGACCGGCGCGCAGAACGTCGCCATCGTGCGGTTGCAGGTGTCGGGGCGTGACAGGCTCGGGGCCTATCTGTTGCCGCGCCATACGCTCGCCTTCCACGACATGGCCGAACAGGCGGGCAAGGATCTGCCGGTGGCGATCGTCATCGGCGCGGGTCCGGCCGAGTTGCTCGCCTCGCAGGCCATCGCGCCGCTCGATTGCGACGAACTGGAGATCGCTGGCGCGCTTGTGGGCAGACCCCTGCCCGTCGTGCAATGCCGGACCAGCGACATCCGTGTTCCCGCGCATGCGGAAATCGTGCTTGAAGGCCGTATTCTGGCTGGCGAACGGGCGCCTGAAGGCCCGTTCGGCGAATTCCCGCAGTATTATGGCGAACGCGCCGACCGCCATGTGATCGCCGTCGATTGCATTACCCACCGGCACGACCCGATCTTCCACACGATCGTTGGCGGCGGTCTCGAACACCTGCTGCTCGGCTGCATTCCGCGCGAGGCGACAATCTTGCAGAACGTGCAACGGCTGTTTCCGTCCGTGCGCGACGTGACGCTCGCGCGCGGTGGTGTGTGCCGTTATCATCTTTACATGCAGATGCAGCCACGTTCGCCCGGCGAGGCGAAGAATGCGATGCTGGCCGCCTTCGCCGCCCATTACGACATCAAGCAGGTCGTCGTCGTCGATCCGGATGTGAACATCCACGATCCCGACGAAGTGGAATGGGCGGTGGCGACGCGCTTCGACGCGGCGCGCGACCTGATCCATATTCCCGGCGCGCAAGGCTCGAAACTCGACCCCTCGAGCGACAATGGAGTCGGCTCGAAACTCGGGTTCGACGCGCTCCTAAGATGCCGTTTTTGTTGGTCCAGGTTCAGCAAGTGCTCAGAATGGCTTCCAAGGAATTACGTTCTCAGATCGGCGGGGTTGATGGCTCCGTTGTGCAGTGCCGTGGCGACAAGTGCTGCGGAAAAACCTGCTGTGGCCAGGGTCTTCAGGTCGTTCATGTGCCGGATACCGCCGCCGCCGATCAGCTCCAACGCGGGACAATCGGTTCGCAAGCGACCGGCCAACGGTAAAGACTGGGGACCGTTGCACGTGCCCACGGTCGCCAGATCCAGCAGGATCATCCGCCGCACGCCCAGTGCGAATGCCTCTTGAGCGATCGCCCCAGGTGATCGATGCTGCCACGGCCCCTCCCTTGCGAGGGGCTGACCACCCCGCAAGTCCAAGCTGAAAATGCATCGCATGGCACCCCATTGCGCCAAGGTTGCTGACAGAAGCGCCTGGCTGCTGAGTGATTCCAGCCCCACGATGATTGCATCCAGTTCCACCCCACGTTCGTGGCCATCAGCCAGCTCTTGCAGCCGCTCTGTATCCGCCACACCGGCATCCAACCAGATTTGCAGACCCGATTCGGCGATCTCACGCAGCGATTTCCAATCGGGGCGTTGCCCGGCGATCGCGTCCAGGTCGGCGACATAGATGTGCCGGAAGACCCCCGTGTCTGCAAAAGCTCGGGCAACCTCGGACGGTCGCGCGCTGCCGGCCAACACGCTGCGAATCGGCTGATAAAGGGCTCGATCCCCCCCCACGCCGTGAACGACCAGACCGCTCTTTAGATCGATAACGGGGACGGTTTCCATTCGCTAGCACCGTCGATTTCCGAAAAAACTCTCAAGTTGTCTGCCGAAACTTCGTCGACTTTGCCGATCATGTCAAGTGTAACGATTGCGCAGGGTGGGCAGGAAGTTTTGGCTGTCGGTTCACACGATGGCCCGTGGAAAAACGCATCTCAAAGGATATCGCTGATGATTCGACCTTCTTCCTTTTCCCGATTCCATGCCCCTGCGGCACGATTCGTTCCAGTACTGGTCCTTTGGGCGGTGGGCGGATGCTCGGCGCTTCAACTGGACCGCTCGAACAACGATTTGAACTTTGAAGACGTTGCGGGCGGGGCTTCTTCGCAAGCCAACGCGCCGGTGGAGACCGTCAAAATCGAGATACGGGCAGCCGGTCGATCTCCCGAGGTCCGTGAGCTATCGATCCGCGATGGCATGTTCATCGACGATGCCTTGACCGACAGCGGGCTGAAACGTCGATTCCGCCGAATGGAACTGTCCCTGCTGCGTTACAACGAACATGGTTTGGCAAAGATGGATTCCAAATACGAGCACAAGATGGGCAAGGTCCATCCGCGTTTTGATTATGGTTTGCGTCCCGGCGACCACCTAGTGGTGACCGAAGATACCTCCACCATGTTCCACGATATGCTGAACGGTCTGTCGCCCATCCCCGGTGCGATGGCGCGATGAGCCATATCCCGGCAACGGGCGTCTCGGCGCAACAAACCGTCTGCTGTCATGGCTCTTGCAACGCCCGCAACTACCGCTTGCGGTGTCGGATTTTGGCTCGCATGCGGCGTTTCTTGCGTCCTATTTTCCGACGCCCTTTACCCGTCTTCTTCGTCCCCACTGGCTCAACTCCATCGATGTAAAGCAGATTTGTTTCGAACCCCATACGCTCTTGGCGATAGGGAAAACCGCCCAATATAGCAACCCGATTGCCATCTGACCAGCCGTCGCCCGGTTCGTGCGATGCGGATTTCAGGATGGGAGGGTCAGTTCCTTCCCTATTGTCGATCAAACATACCCTTGTACGGTCGGTTTAATGATGATTTCCGGCACGTGCGCTCGAGGTGGTAGGGCGGCGATCGCGGCCACCAAACCACCGACATCCTCTGGTTGAACCATGGCCGCTTTCTGGGCTGCGCTAACCGGCACGGGGCGATTCTCCAGAATTGGGGTGTTTACTTCGCCCGGGTATACGTTCGTGACTCGGACTCCGTCCGATGCGACTTCGTTGCCGATCGCCGTGCCCAGACCGGTCATCGCGAATTTCGAGGCGCAGTAGGCGACCCCGCCCAACTGGATGGCCCTTTTTCCTGCGATCGACGAGATGTTGATGATCAGCCCATCGCGGCGAACTCGCATCTCGGGCAGCACTTGAGCGATGCAGTTGTAGGCTCCGGTCGCATTGACGGCCAACACGTGATCCCATTGTTCGGCGGTCATGGTGGCCATCGTCCGCGTCTTGATATTGGTGCCGGCCGAGATGACCAGGATATCGATCTGCGACAGTTCGCGGCGCGCGTCGTCGAACAGTTGGCGGACGCTACCACGATCGGTGACATCGACGACGTGCGTCAGTAGAGGGGGTTCTCCCTGCCACGCCGCTGCCGTCTCGTTTAATCGGTGGGTACCACGCCCTGCGATCAGGGTGCGACACCCTTCGGCAACCAGCGCCAGAGCAATCCCCGCACCGATGCCTGAACCACCGCCGATCACCACCGCTGTTTTTCCTTGCAGTTTCATGATGTTTTTCGCCTTGTTGTTATCCGTCTTTCTGTTCGCTTTGTTTGTATCGTCTTGTCTGCAAGCGGTACAAGTGGGGTGAAGCTTGCGTCCGGGGCCGGATTGACGAATAATCGAAGCATGTCCACGGCTCTGAACCAACTCGATACGACGATCCAAGTCGTCACGCCGGAAAATATCGCCTTCGACTATCGCGTCGCGGGTCCGTTCCGGCGACTGCCCGCATTTCTGCTGGATCTGGCCATACGAATCGCCGCGTTCCTCTTGATCGTCTTCATCATCAACTTTTTTACCGGTGCCGGCGGTGGCGGGTTGGCGGTCGCGGTGATCTTGATCGGATGGTTTGTGAGCGAGTGGTTCTACGGAGGGCTGTTCGAGGCGTATTGGAATGGTCAGACGCCGGGAAAACGGATCATGGGATTGCGTGTGTTGACCACCGACGGCCAGCCGATCAACGGGCTGCAGGCGGTGATGCGCAACGTGTTCCGCACGGCCGACATGTACCCGATGCTGTCGCTGCAGATCTTGGGTGACGTGCCGCCCGCGTACATCTTCCCGACTTTTTTTGTCGGGCTGGCGGTGATGGCTTGTAATCGCCGGTTTCAGCGGGTGGGTGATCTGGTATGCGGCACGCTGGTGGTGATCGAAGAAAAGCCTTGGTTGACCGGGGTCGCGAAGGTCGAAGACCCACGAACGGCTCAATTGGCAGAACTGCTGCCCGCCGATTTTCGAGTCAGTCGCAGTATGGCTCGGACCTTGTCGTCCTATGCCGAGCGACGACATTACTTCACACCCGCGCGGCGGCGCGAGATCGCTGGGCATTTGGGCGAACCGTTGGTGCGGCGATTCGGCTTGCCTGCCGACACCAGCTACGACTTGTTGCTGTGTGCCTTGTACTATCGCACGTTTATCTCAGACCGCCCGGAAGAATCCCCACGTCGGGAAGTTCCCCGACCTCATGACTTGGCAGCGGAATCGAATGCTTCTAAGGGGAGCGACCCATGAAAGTTGTCGAATTATTAGAATCACGGCGCCGGCACTGGAAGACGTTGGAGCAGATGATCGACCGTCTGCAAAGCCGTCGGCGCAAGCGCTTGCCGCCGGACGACTTGGTGAAATTCGCCGATTTGTACCGGGCCGCTTGTGCGGACCTGGCATTGGCGGATGCGTATCAGTTGCCCCCCAGCACGACCCAGTATCTTCACCGTCTGGTTGGTCGAGCTCACAATCAGTTGTACCGTTCGCACAAGTTCGACTTCCGGCTCTGGGGCAAGATCCTGTTGCACGATGTGCCGCAGAGCATCTTCCGGGACCGCTGTGTCCAACTGGCTTTTTGTCTTTTTTGGGGAGTCTTTATCGCCTCGGGCGTGTTGGCCCATCAGCAGGCTCTGTGGCCGGATTACGCCCAACAGATGCTGACCGAGCCCGTAATTTCGCAATTGGAATCCAATTTTTCGGAGCCGTTGAGTGGTCGCGATCCCAACGCGGATCTGGCCATGGCCGGGTTCTACATCCGGCACAACACGAGCATCGGCTTGAAGTGTTTTGTTGGCGGATTGCTGGTCATCCCGGGTTTGTTCATCACCGTGTTCAACGCAGCTCATCTGGGAGCGGCGTTCGGCTATATGGCTCGTCCCGAAGTGACCGAGGGCCAGAATTTCTTTCAATTTGTCACCGCGCATGGGCCTTTCGAGCTGACGGCGATCGTTCTGTCCGCGGGCGCCGGGTTACGTTTGGGCGTCGCCTGGCTGGCTCCGGGGCGTTGGGGGCGGATGGCATCGTTGCGCCGGACGGCTCGCGAAGCCATGCCGTTGATGGGCGCTGCGATGTGCATGTTTTTCCTCGCAGCGCTGATCGAAGCCTTCGTCTCGCCGTCGGGTTTGCCCTACTGGTTCAAGGCATTGGTGGCCATTTTTTCGAGCGGCGTCTTGATGTTCTATTTCGTAGTGCTCGGTCTGCCGGGAGGGCCGTCGCGTGCAACTGGATAGAACCCGCATTGTCGTCCGCCAACGCGGCGTGCTCGATACATTGGACTTGGCTCTGCATGTTCTGCGAGTCTACCTGGCACCGTTGATGATCGCGATGGCGTTGGGCGCATTGCCACTGATGCTGATCAACCACCTGCTGATCGCCTGGATGCTTCCCGACGCGGACAACCTGCTGGACATCCCGGCTCGGTATCTGTGGCACATGACGATCCTGATTTTCTTACAAGCGCCCTTGGCTTCGGTCTTCGCCACAACGTATCTGGGCCAGGCCGTGTTCCATGATCGACCGCGGTTGACCGAGGTGGTTTGGGAAGTGATGAAGCTTGCGCCACGCATCCTGTGGAGCCTAGTCTTGATTCGCGGCGTTGGGGCGGCGTGGCTGTTGCTGTTATCCGCCGATCGATACGGCGAATTCGATTCTTTCGTGGACATGTTCCTGCCGTTGGTGCTGGTCACCTGGGCCATCGGCCTTCGCTCGTTTCGTCCGTTTATCGGCGAGATCATCCTGCTGGAGCAGAATCCGTTGGTCGGTCGTGATGCGAAAACGATCACGGTTGGTCGACGCAACCGGATGCTGCACGGCCCCGCGTCGGGCGATCTGTTCCTGCGCTGGTGGACTTCGGCCGGGACCGCGATCCTGCTGACCGGCACCGTCTACGGCACGATGTTGTTCCTGGTCGGCGTGTTGACGAACGATTGGCGCCAGGGGCGTGGGATGCTGTTGGTGGCCTATCCGGCAGCCATCTGGACCGTCGCCACGTATTTGACCGTCTTTCGATTTCTGACGTATCTGGACGCTCGCATTCGGCAGGAGGGCTGGGAAGTGGAGCTGCGCGTGCGTGCCGAGGCAAGTCGGCTGGTGGCGTGGCTGGTGGTCGCAGCGGCCGTGATGTGCTGGACGACCGACGCGATCGCTCAGGAATCGACCGAGGCGATCGAGGCAGGTCGCCGAGCTTTATCCGCTGGGCCTTCCTATCCCTGGTACGACAAGCAGGAAGACGGCCTGCGTCCCGTCCATGTCCAGCCCGCTCGGGAATCGGCCCTGAATCGGGGTTCTCGATGGCAGGCCGCGACCGAGGATCCACAACGCGAGTCCTCCGGGTGGACTTCGGTCCTGAACGCGCTGGCCCAAGGCCTGCGCTGGCTGGGTTTGATCGGGCTGATCGCCCTGCTGGTAGTGTTGACCGTCCTGATGGCTCGCGCCTTCCTGATGCGTGAGGAGCAAGGATCGGATGACCAACAGCCAGCTCGGGGTCTGTCTCCGCTGGAAGCGGATCGTATCGACAACTTGCCCTTTTCGATCGCCCAACCACCGACGGACCTGTTGGCCGAGGCGCAACGGTGTTACCAGCAAGGCGACCTGAACCAGGCGATGATCTATTTGTTCAGTTACCAGTTGCTCGCGTTGGACCGCCATGACCTGATCCGTCTGACGCGAGGAAAGACCAATCGCCAATATCTGGCAGAACTGGCTGCGCAACCAGGGTTGCAGCAATTGCTGCGGCTTTCCATGGTAGCCTTTGAAGAAGTGTTCTTCGGCAAGCATCGCCTGACGCTGGAACGATTCGAGGGCTGTTGGCAGAACCTGGACACGTTTCACGAGGACCTACAACGGCTGGTCACCCCATGATTGCGATGAACCATCGACAAATCCCTTGGAAGATGCGCTGGCTGCTGGTCGTCGGGTTGATCCTGGTCACCGGCTGTGGCCGGGAATCGCTGGACGGTACCTACGGACGCCGACGCGGTTCGCCCGGTGCGACCAGCGTCAATGGTACGGCCGTATTGAGCGAGATGTTTCGCCAGGCGGGGTGCACCGTCGTGTCGCGGCGTTTCCTGTCGCCTCGGATCCACAACCATGATGTGATCGTCTGGGCTCCCGACGATTTCCAGCCACCGGATGATGAGACCCGTCGGTTCTTGGAGGACTGGTTGTTCCGGGAACCCGGGCGAACGCTGGTCTACATCGGCCGAGACTACGATGCCGAAATCGCCTACTGGGAAGCGGTCCTCGACATGGCGACGGCGGACCAGCGTGTCGAGATCCTCCGGCGACTGGCTCAGGCGCGCGCGGCTCACTCGGCACGCAGGGCCAACATGCCGGACGGGGAACGGAGCGCCTGGTTCACGGTATTGCGTGATGCCGCTTCCGACCCCGGCGACGCTTCGGCATGGACGGGAACCTGGACACAAGACAACCGTCTTCAGGCATCGAAGCTCAACCCGGAAATCGTTGGACGCCTGGAACCGCCACCGTCCGCTGACGATGACGATGACGATGATGATGACGGCAACGGCAATGGGTACCGGTCCGAAGTGTTGTTGCAAGGTCCCCCAGGCATCTTGGCCTATCGATTGATCCCTGCACGGCAGCCGGACAGCCGAATTCTGGTGATGACCAATGGCTCGTTCCTGCTGAACCTGCCGCTGATGGAAGAAGAGCACCGGCGATTAGCCGCTAGATTGATCGTCGATTGTGGGGCACCGGCCAAGGTCGTGTTTTTCGAAAGCGGTCCGGACGGGGGCTTCGTCTTTCAGCAGGAACCGGGCAGTCGCCATCCGACGGGCCTAGAAGCCTTTACCGTTTGGCCGCTGGGCGGCATCCTCTGGCACTTCCTGGCGCTGGGTGTCCTGTACCTGTTCGCCCGTCTGGCCATCTTCGGTCGTCCCCAACAGTTGCCACCTGAGTCGACCTCGGACTTCGGCCGCCACGTCCATGCCCTGGGCGAACTGCTCGCCGCCACCGGCCAAGCGGACCAAGCGCGCCGGCAACTGGCCCAGTTCCACGATCGCGTCAAACACGACCCCCGCACCGACCCCCCATGAGATATCGTCCAGCAACCATTGATGATAAGCGGTCACGCCTCCCGACCCCTTCCGCCAATTTCACCAGAAAAGTCGTGGCTGGGTGCTTATCGAGGCCTGGAATCGCCGGCAATGTTTCTTTTCTCGGGAAAGGGGGGGTTTACGTTTTTCGGTGAGCGTGTATGATCGTCGCGTCAGCCAAGCGTGTGCTTGGTTGGTTGGAAGGCCCCAGACACGACGGAGACACTTCCGCTTCTTCCTTCCTGGTTTTCCTGCTCAGAGTTATCTCTCACAGCCTCCAGGATCGACAGCTAGCCGGGTAATTGATCTTTTCGACCCAGACGGTGCGAATGAGCCGGATCTGAGCGAAGGGTTAACGTGCTCGGCGTGAGCGGTTCGCCTGGATTTGACTTGCTGCGATCTTCTAAGCCGCCGCGTTGGCGGCATGTTACGATGGGCACGTGCGCTGAATGTCCGCCTCGCGGGTCATTGGGCGTCGTGCGGCGAGATGCGCTGTGGTGCGATCTCTTGTAATGAGCCCTCAGGGCTCAGAGGAATGACCATGAGTATGAAACTGTATGTGGGGAATTTGTCCTTTAACACCACCGACGACGATTTGCGCGATGCGTTCAACCCGCATGGCAATGTCGTCACGGCTTCCGTTGTGACGGACCGCGAGACCGGTCGGGCTCGCGGTTTCGGCTTCGTCGAGATGGGCGACGGGGGCGACGCGGCGATCCAGGCGTTGCACGGCAGCGAACTGCAGGGACGTACCCTGACGGTCAACGAGGCCCGCGCGAGGACGGAGCGCAGCGGCCAGCATGGTGGCGGCCGTCGTGAGCGGTATTAAGCAGCGGACTCCCTTTCCCGCGAACTCTCGATCCACCTTGTTCCGCTAAGGCGGAACAGGCGTGGCGGAGACATGGCCTCGATGCGCGATGTGGATGACGAGGACACAGGGCGACGCCGCTCCAAGACCGAGCGGCGCCAAGGGCCACGCAGGCCACGAACCGGAGCGGGCGATGAACGGCCCACACGCGGCGCACGCGACAAGTCGGTCCGGATCGGTGCGACGCGAGTCGGCAAGGGCGTATTCGCCCGCCGCCGTTATCCGGCCGAGGCAGTGATCGGCGAGATCGAGGGCCAGATCATCGACGATCCACACTATGGTTCTGACTACTGCATGAACATCGGCGACGGCCGGACGTTGGAGCCGGCGGCGCCGTTCCGGTATGTGAACCACAGTTGTGAGCCGAATTGCGAGTTCGACTTCTTCGACTTGCCCGACGCGGGCCAGACGGACACCCGGCGCCGCGTCTTCCTGATTGCGTTGCGGGAGATCAAACCGGGCGAGGAATTGACGATTGACTACAATTGGGCCGCCGCTTCCGCCATTGCCTGCCGCTGCCAATCGCCGTCCTGCCGAGGCTGGATTGTGGATCCAGGCCAATTAGACGCCCTGCTGGCCCGGCTCGCTGTCCTGCCGTCACCTGATCGCTAACTTCTTCGCAAAGCATCCGCAGGTACAAGGAAACTCAGGAGATTCTCGTTGGCATCGGCAAAATCGCCGTCGGCCAGCCGCTTCCGCGAAGCCGGTGTCGCTGGTGGAAGAATCCACGATCCTGTCGTTCACCAGCACGAGCGGCCGGCCGGGGGTTCCAGGTCGTTCTGCCATTCGTAGATCCCCGTCTTTTTTTGGTTCCGGCCGGAGGATCCGGGCGTGCGTCCCGTT
>SKVE01000448.1 GCA_007129635.1 Planctomycetaceae bacterium | reverse complement strand
GTCCTTGTCGGCGTCGACCTTCAAGTAGTGGCAGAGGTTGAAGTTGAAACCGACGCTGGGGTGATCGATCTTGCGGACGACCTCGACCACGAACGGCAAGCTTTCCGTCCAGTTGCCTACGTGGTTGTAAATGGAGATTCGCACGCCGGCGTCCGCCGCACGATCGCCCAATTCTCGCAAGGCTTCGACGGCGGACTCCATGCCTTGCGGATCGCCTGGTTTCAACCCGGTCAGCAACACGCTAACCGTGGTGGGCCGGCCTTTCAATTGAGCGATGGCCGCGTTCAGGGCGGGGTTGCCGGCAGTTTCGGCGGGTGCCACATTGACCATCGACCAAAGCAGATAGAGTTGCAGGCCCGCTTTATCGAGGGTCTTGAGGTTGGATTCAAGATGGGCGTCTAGCCCGAGTCCGATCCCGTCGTAGCCCAGTTCGCGGAGCATCTCCGCTTGCTCCGCCAGAGCAAGTGGCTTGACGCCCGGCGTGCCCATACCCACACAAAAGGCATAGAACTTTGTGGCGATGGGGCGGGCGTCGCCCTGAGCGACTGCGGTTGAAGCGGCGGTCAGAACCAAGACCAGAAAGCCCCAGTGGATACGCATGGTCGAAAACCTCCTGCTTCGGGATCGGAAGATTGATTCTTCGCACAGAACTTGAGGATAGACGAGAGGAAATGGAAATTCAAGGAGTGCAGGCGGGGCTCGAAACGGGGTTCGAATCTTCCCGTATCGAACCTCGAAGATCTCCGGAGCCGATGCCTATTCGGCGGTGCTCCGTCATTTTCCGGTGGGGATATCGACGATCCGGTCGCAATGCGGGCATCGTCCTTTCTTGCCGGCGGTGCCGGGCGGGGTGCGGACCGGTTGACCGCAATGCGAACATGTGAATTCGATCGGTCGCGATGGACGGATCGGCGAACCCGAGCGACTCGGCTCGGTGCCGGCCGCCGCAGACATTTGCTTTGGGATCGGCACGATCGCTTGGCAATTGGGACACTTGCCCTTCTTGCCTGCGGTGACTGCTGGCGTGCGGACGGGTAATTTGCATTTTGGGCAGGTGAATTCGATCTTGTCCGAGGCCAGGGGCGGTCGCACTGGCGAGGCCTTTAGGGGCACGGCGGAACGCGACTGATTGCTCTTAGCCGTCGTCCCCGCAATTCGTCCGGTGCGGGGTGGCAAGCTGCCTGAACCGACTCGCAGATAGGCTTGTAACGCCTGGCCGAAATCCTGCATCGACGCAAAGCGTTGGGCAGGGTCCTTGGCCATCGCTTTCAGACTGATCGCCGAAATGGCTGCATCCAGTTCGGGCCGATGCTTGGCAGGCGGCGAAGGTTGAGCGGTCAGGATTTGCGTGAAGATCTCGGCTAACGAACCGAGAAAAGGTGGTCGGCCCGTGATCAACTCGTAAAGGATCACCCCTAGGCTGTAGATATCCGTCGAGGGTCCCACGGCGCCCGTGGGGCCGCGAGCCTGTTCGGGGCTCATGTACGCCGGCGTCCCTACCACCTGGCCTGTCTGTGTCTGATCGGTCTCGACAACATAGCTGCGCGCCAGCCCAAAATCCAGGATGATTGGTTCGTTCCGTTTTTGGTCCATCATGATATTCGACGGCTTCAGGTCCCGATGGATGATGCCCTGCTCATGGGCTTCGCTCAGCGCGATCGTCAGTTTCAAGAGGATGCTCGCGGCTGTCTTCGGGTCCATCGGGTGAACGCTGCTGAACAATTTGGACAGCGGGACGCCTTCGATGAACCCCATCACGATGTAATGATTGCCGTGCAAATGGCCCACATCGTGCACAGGGCAAATGTTGGGATGATTCAGCTTTCCGCCCGAACGAGCTTCGCGGAGGAATCGAGCCACCTGATCCTCGGTTTCGAGAACGCCGCGACGATGGATCTTCAACGCCACGTGCCGTTCCAGTTGAGTATCGTAGGCGCGGAACACCGTACCAAAGCCGCCTTGCCCCACGATCTGTTGCAATTCGAATCGTCCGAATCGCATCGGTAACGCATCTTTGGTGATATCCAGCACGGTGACCATCGTCGACGGCGGTGGAAGATTCGTGGTCATCGCTCTGGTGAGAAATGAGCCGGCATCATCGCCCGAGTTGGATGATTCTGATTTCTCCGTGTCGGACATGAACGAACTCCCAAGCTCTTCCCTCCGGGCGAGCGTTGATCAACGGGCGGTGTCTTCGTATAGAGGTAGATATCGGTAATAGACTTCCAGCGACAACAGATTCATTGTGGTCACGTACAACCGTCCTGCGTGAGGCGCCCAGCGATCGGGGACGGGGCGGCGGGGATCCCAGCTACCGGCCAGCGGGCCCTGCCGGATCTGATGGTTGATCAACAGGGGGTGCAGCTTGCCATTCCAGGCCTGCCAGTAGTCGCCGCCCATGTGGAACATGACCTGCGTGCCATAGTACCAGTAATAGGTGTCTCGCTCCGGATTGCGTGTGCTGCCCAATTGCGGGAGGTTCTGTCCCAGATACTCGGCGCCGCGGATCATATTTTCGTGATCGCGTTGCCAGCCCAGGTACAAACGCATCAGCAGCCCGACAGAGGTCATGGTCGTGCTCGGACGCCGCCCGTGCCGTTGTTCGGGTGTATCGGGTGCTATCGGGTTGTAGACGTAAAGATGGGGGTCGGCCGAGCTGGCTTGGGATTCATCCAACCAGTGCCGAATTCGCTGGTAGGCTTCTTCCGGCACATCCAGATTCGCCAATTCACCGCTTTTGAGAGCCATCATGGCCCATCCGGTGACCGAGGTATCGCTGCCGAATCGGGGCGAGTAACGCCAGCCGCCGCGCTCGGGATGTTGACTGTCGACCAGGAAATCAAGGGCTTTCTGAGCCGGTTCACGCAGCGTTGGGTCCTGAGTCATTCCATAGGCTTCGGTCAAAGCCAGTGCGGCGATGCCGTGGCTGTAGATCCAGACGCTACGATTGGACTCATCGTCCAAAGGCAGGAACAGATCACCATCGGGTTTCTGGTTGCGGATCAGATGCTGGATTCCAGCGTGGACCGTGTCGGCGTACTGGTGTTGGCGATGGTTGTACCCGGCGCCTTGAAAGGCCAGCAGCGCCAGTCCGGTAGCGGCCGTGTCGGCGACCAGTGCCACCGATTCCCCGCTGCCCTGCAAGCTCCAACTGCCGTCCTCCAGTTGAACGCGACTGAGGTACGCCAGTCCCAGCTCGATCGCCTCTTCGGTCATCGGTGGCGGAGCACCTCGATCGCCGTAGATCCCTTCTCCACCGGACCGATCCATGCGTTGCTGGAATGGTTCCGTGGCCACGATGGCTGCGGTGCTGAAATCAGGCCGGCCGCCGGGCTGTTGACGGACGAACCGTGCCGCGTGGACTTGGACCTGGACGCTATCGGTGGCCGCACGGCGATGATTCAAGCCCGTGTCGGGCGCTGGTTCTGTTCCCAGTCCGCCGGGGCCGGGCGGAGCGTGACGATCTACAGTCAATCCTGCCTCGACGAATTCTCGGGAAACCGCCAGATCCTCGGCCAACCCATGCAGCGAATGATCCAAGTTGGCTGCCAAAACGGCTTGATCGTCGCCCGGGTCCGGCAGATCGATCGAAGTGGCTGCGGCGGGCGAGTGGGGTAAGCGGTCGGGGCCGGAACGTTGGAAGGGCAAGCTGGCCGGTGTGGCCTGGGCGATCACCGGACCGTCTTCGCTGCTGGGCGACGAGGACCGTGATCCGATCGCCGCGCCAACCGCTGCTATCGATTCGGCGTCATGGACCGCTGGATCAGCGGTCGCACCGTGGGGCCCCAGCGTCGGAGGAGCGTTGGTCCCGCCTGCCAATCGTGCGGGTTGCAGGCCTTGAGCGGCCATCGGCGAGCTGTCTGGCAGACCGCCGGATTCGGGCATCCCGGCGATCTGCAGCGTCTGGGCACGCAGATCGGCATCCAGCGACGGCCCGCTGGCGGCTCGCGTCGGGGCTTGGGTTCCGCCGCCCATTTCGGGCGGACCAGGCGCCGCGTCGACGGCCTCGGCCCGCGTGAACTCGGTTGCCGCCAAAAGGTCGACCTCGCCGGTCGACGGGGCGGCGAGCGAAGCCGGGTTGCCGCCGGTCACGGGCCCTTGGTGCATCGGCGTTCGGGCTAGTGAGCTGGCCGCCGGGCCACCGATCTCCGACGGGGTGGCTGCCAGATCGGTGATCGAAGCTTCGGCCGGGACCGATGGGACTTGAGCCTGGATCGTCGGGGCGGGTCTTCCGCTGGTGGTGCGTTGTGGTGGACCGCCGGCCATATTGGTGATCGGTGGTTCCTCGGGCGTCGCCTCCGACACGGCCGCTCGTTCGATCGTCATTTCGGCGATCGGCAACGGCGTCGCCTGGCCCGGATCGGCGACGGCAACCGACGCGCCGCGCGCTTCGGCGTCTTGTTCCGGGTTGGCTCGAGCGATCGAGACCGCAGCCGCTACGGTTTCCGGTTGCGATTCGCCGTCGGCGACGCCGGCAAGTGCTGACAGATCGACGGTCGTCGGTGTACTGGCCGCAGCCGTTTGATTGGCAGCTCGAACCAAGCGTCGGCGTCGTTCTTCTTCGTCTTCCTCCTCTTCTTGGCCACCGCCAGCCGTGGGGTCGCCTGGTGCTGCTTCGGCCAATTCGGCTCGAGCGATCGAAGCATCCGCGACACGCACGGCCATGCTGACCTCGACGGGCGGTCCTGTTTCGTTCGCTCGTGACGGTCCGCCCGAGATGGGCTGGCCACCACCGGGATCGGTCCGGACAACGGCTGTCGGCGGTAACTCGGTCTGCGGCACCGGTGGCTGTCCACCTCCTGGGCTGAGCGGAGCCGTGGGCACGTCGACCACGGTCGGTTCGGCCAGCGCTGCCAGCGGCGCCCCACCGACTCGCTCGGAGCGAGCCAGTTGCGGCGCGTCGATTTCGAAACTCAACTGCGGCTGCCCTCCTCCGCTGGCGCGACCGATCTGGCCTTCGGAGACGATTTGCGTGACACCCAGATCGACTTCGGTTGTGCCGCGATCGGCGGTGGTGGGGCCCTCGTTAGCCCGCGCATCACGGGGCCGCTGGACTGCGCTGGCGCTGGCAGCCAGTTCCGCCGGTCGATCGGCGGCCGTGGCGGTGGCCGTGGCGGCGATTGCGTCTGCGGGCAGCGAAGCGCTCGGAGCCGTATCGCCAGCGAACGACCGTCGGACCAGCGTCCGGGCTGCGGGGGAAAGCGCGGGACCTTGCGGAGAATCCTGCATGGGTTCCGCTCGGCGTGCGGAGGCCGAGGCGGTCATCGAAGGGCTATCTTCGGCAGGCCGAGCGCGGTCCAGGTTGCGGCCCGCGCCGACGCCGGCCGTGCCGGCCATCGATCGGGAAAGGGCCATCCGAGCCGGTTGGGCCGTCGGTTCGCCAGCGCCTCGATCCGTCGTGGCGACCGCAGGACTCTCGACCTCGGTCGGCGATGCGGCGAGCGGCGAGGTCAGGGTAGCGCGAGCCGGTCGCGGTGATGGCTCGGCCGCCGGGCTCACGCTGGGCGTGGCGGTGGTCTGGATACGCGGTGGTGACGGACGCGCGATTTGAGTGGTCGTGGCGGCGATCTGCGATGGAAGCGGTTGCTGGCTGCGCGGCGCTTGAGGCCGGTCCAGCGGTTGCCGTGCGATGGTCGCGGACGACGGTCGCGGCTGATCGCTGGGCGCTTGGTTGACGGCCAGGTTGGTAGGAATGTCGGCCTGGACGGTCGCGGCATTGGGCTGGGCGGACGTGGATTGGCGTCGAACCGGCGCGCTGACGGTCGCTTGAGCGATTTCAGGAGCTTCCGGGGCGCGAGGCAAACGGGTGGCTGCCGGTGTTTCGGCAGACGGCTGCTGGCTGCTCTCAGGTGTTGGCAGCCCGGCGACTGCGGTGGCGTCTGCGGCTGCCGGAGCCGAGCTGAGTGGCGTTTGGCGGCTGGACTCGATCCGGCTGGGTACCGGATCGGCGGCTGCCCGATCGCTATCTGCGGCCGCGATCGTCGGCCGTTCCGAAGTCGGAACCTCGGTTCCCGCCACGGGGTTCGATACCGTCATCGGCCGGCGCGGCGTCGTAGCAGGAGTGCTGGCCTGGGGCGTCAACTCGGCCGGTTCGGCCAGCGGTGTGGTACGAGTCGGTGCGGTGAGCGGCGTTACGGCCGCTGATGTATCGACCGGTGGCGACGGGACCGAGCGAGCTGCTGCGATCGCATCGGTCGCCGGGCTCTGGCGATCGAGCGGCGCATCGCGAGGCTCCGGCTGGGCCAGCGGACTGCTGAGTTCGGTGGCTTCGGTCGTAGCCGGGGCTGGATCGGGCAATTCGGCCACTTGCATCGATGGTGCTTCCGAGGGCGTTATGCGGCTGGCGGCCGTCGCCGTTTCGGTGCGCGGGGTGACGCGAGTTCGTTGGTTGGGGATCGCGGTGGGAGTCTGGGCGATTTCCGGGCGTGACGCGGCCGGCGCCTGACGCGACCGAGGCTCCGGCGGCACGTCGCTGGGCGTGTCAGGGACCGGTTCGGCGCGCGTCGAGGCAGGCTCGGGCGCGGCGGTCGCCTGGCGTCTGGCCAAGGTCGTGCTGGGCTGCAATTGCTGGTCGCTGGTGGCCTGAGAAACGGCCGGCTGATCTGCCAGATCGGTGACCGTGCGAGGGGTGGCTAGCGGCTGAGTCACCTGCCGCCGAAAGGTCGGAGTCGCCGATTCCTGAGCTTCGGCGGCAGGCTGGTCAACACGTCGCGACATCTGCAGGTCCGCACTCGGAGTCGCTGCCGACGGTTGCGTGACCGGCTGGCGAGCCGCCAATTGTGCCTCGGTCGGTTGCCGTTGGGGCGTGCTCTCGCGAGCCTGCATTTCGACGGATCGTGAGGGAGTCGGGCGATCGGGTGCTTCGATCGCCTGGCTGCTGGGCAACGTCGGCCGCACATCGCTCATGCGTCGGCTCCACTGCGAGCGATGGTCGCTGTGCCGCGGTGTCGTCTCGGCGATCTGTTCCCGGCGGATCTCGCTGGGACGCGGATCCGTTTCCGATTCGGGAACCGAGCTGGGGTCGGGTGCGACCAATTGCGGATCCTCGACTTCCCGACGCACCATCGGCTCGCCATGCAATTCGGGCTGCGGGCTTGGCACCGGCACGGGTTGTTCGAAGTCCGGACGCCGTTGTTCGGGGCGCGGTATTTCGACATAGTCGGGGACCGTGACCTGTTGCCGACTCTCCGCCAAGTCGCGCTGCATCGCAAATTCCTGGAATCGCGAGAACACCCACCAATCCAGCGTGGCCACCAGGAACACCGCGTGCAGGAACAGCCCCAGCAGGATCGCCAGTTGCATGCTGCGTCGGAACCGGCGATGGTCCAATCGCCACAGTGCTGTTGCGATGCCAGCCGTCCCGATCACGATCAGCGCGATCCAGGCCGCCGCCTTGGTCTGCCAATGGGGATCGTCGACCTCCAGTCGCACCAGCACGGACCCCATTAGGAAACCCGACAGGACGCACAAGGCCAGCAGCACCGGCCAGAGCTGGTCGTCGAACGACGGGCGGGTCGGTAATTTTCGCTTGCGGATGATTCGTCGGGTTTTCGCCATCTCAGCGGTTCTCGCCGTCGATCGTCAGTTTATAGTCCAGGATTCCCACCTTGTTGCACAGGTTCATGACCAACACTGCGTAATCCAGTTGCACACGCTTGTCCGCTCGGATAATGACCGATTGGTTGACTGGATTGTTGGCCACGGCCTGCCGCAACACGGCTTCGACCTCCTCACCGTTCAACGTCTTGCCATCGATGAAGTAGTTGCCTTGATGATCGATATTGACGAACAGCTCACGGGGTTGCACGATCAGCGGCCGAGCCTCGCTGGCCGACGGCAACACCACATCCAATTCGCGGTCCTCCTGAGCGAACCGGGTTGCGACCAGGAAGAAGATCAGCAGCAGGAATACCACGTCGATCAACGGAGTGAGACTCAACGTACCCAGCGCTTGTCCGCGTTTGATTTTGACTGCCATTGTCGCACGAGCCTCCGTTCAATTGGCCGCCGCCGAGGCGGGACGGGCAGGTGGCGGGGGTTGGGTGGCGATCGGCGGCGGCCCTTCGGATGGTTCGTGCGATTGGTGGCTGAACCGCACTCGGCCCTCGTAGCGTTCGACCTGGGGCAACAGGTTGAACAGCAGTTCATCGATCCGATGGAACATGGTGGTGATGCGTCCTTCGAAGTAGTGAGCCAGGATGGCGGCGGGGATCGCGACGGCCAGCCCGCTCAAGGTGGTCACCAACGCCACATAGATGCCTTCGGCCAGATAATCGGCTTTGTTCTGCCCGGGGGCCAATTGCGTGGTATCATGAAACGCTCGGATCATGCCCCACACGGTCCCCATCAGCCCCAACAGCGGCGTGATGGCAGCGGCCAGGTTCAACCAGCGCACGTTGGCGTACATCCGTTCCGCTTCGCGTTCGCTGGCCTCGGCAACCGCGTGCTCGACCTCCGAATGCGGTCGCCCGACTTTCAACAGCATCGCGCGGATCACGTTCGACGCGGTCGACGGAAACTGCTGGCACAGCCGGTAGGCCTGCCGAGGGTCGAACCCGCCCTGATTGCCGCCCAACTGGCCCAGATCAGAAATCAGCTCACGCGGAACGGTCTTGTCCTCGCGCAGCGCGATGAACCGCTCGATGGTGAACGTGACCACCAGCAGCGACATCATCAAGATCGGCAGCATGAACCAGCCGCCTTTGACGATCAGGGCAAAGATGTTGATGCCTTCCAACGTCTGGCCGATCGTCGCGGGTGATTCGTCCTGATCCAGCGGTTGGTCGAAGGCTTGAGGATCGAAGTCCCCATCGTCGGCGATTTGCCCCGAGGGACCTGGGTCGTCCTGGGCGGCCAGTCGGGCGGGCGTGGTCACGTACAGGCTTACCAACGCGGCTGTCAGGATGACCGCCAGCCCGCAAAAGGCAACCGTTCTTTGGTGCGTGTCGAGAGATGGCGGAAGCAGCATGAACCGAGGGCCTTATGGACGGAGGGAAGGCGTTACAGTTTGGAGAGCACCTGCAACCGCGACTTCGCTTGGGCAGCGAGTTCGTGTTCAGGATGCTTCTCGACGACGTACTGGTAGAATCTTCGCGCATCGGCGATCAGACCGGGACGGTCGGTCGCCGCCGCGTCTTGGATCTGGACTTCCGAGCACCGAGCCGCTTCGAAGGCGGCCTTGGCCTGCCAAGGTTTGATCTCGTCGGTAGCCGCGTCGCCGCCGAACCCAAACATCACTCGCTGGAATTCCCGGATCGCCGCACGGTAATCCTTGCGAGCGAAGTGCAATTCGCCGATCATAAATCGGGCTCGGGCTCCCAACGATTCTCGCGAGCTTTCCGCAGCCAGGGTAAAGTTCTGCATCGCGGATTTTTCGTCACCCAGATTCTGTTGAGCGAACGCCAGTTCGTACCGGGCCTCCGGCACATAGGGCGATTGGTCGTATCGACTCAAGAGACTCTCGAAAAACGAAACCGCTTTGTTCCACTCCTTCATCTGCGCAGCCGACTGGCCACCGTGCAGCAATGCCAAAGCAGAGAATTGGGGCGACGACAATTCGATCTCTTGCAGCGCCTCGTAGGCCGCCAACGCCCGGCGATAGTCCTCCAGACGGAAAAGGCATTCGGCTTTCATCAGCGCGGCATCGGCAGCCAAAGCCCCGGAGGGATGAGCATCGGCCTGGGCGGTGAATTCGGCCAGGGCCTGCTCGTAGTCACGTTGCTGGAAGTGCGACCACCCCAGTTTGTAAAGGACCTTTTCCGCCAATTCCCCCTGGGCGCCGCCGGCCTTGGCGGCCGAGTAGGACGCCGCAGCCTGGTCGTATTGTTGCTGGTCGTATTGCGATTCCCCGACATGGAACCAGGATTCGGCTGCCAGCGGACTGTCCGGCGTTTCTTCGGTCAGGCGGCGGAACCAGGGCAAGGCTTCGGTCTGCTGCGTCTGGTCTTCCATCGATCGGTATGCCCACGCGATCTCGTACATCACCTTGTCGCGGTGGGTGTAGTCGGCGTTCGCCTGTAGCAACTGCTGCAGCGTCGATACGGCTGCGGACCATTGTGATGACGCCACTTGAGCCAACCCCCGCTCGTACAACGCGTCCGATCGGTTCGGCAAGTCGGGTTCGGTTTCCAAGTAGGCGTCCAGATCCTGGATCGCTTCTTGGAACTGTCCCGCCTGCCGACGGCTGATGGCTCGACCATAAAGAGCATCGGCGATCAGCTCGTGTTCGGGATGATCGGCGATCAGATTGGAAAACGACGGGATCGCCTGATCGTACTGACGGTTCTTCCAGTGCGACCATCCTTTGCCATACATGGCGAACGGCGCGAACAAAGATTCCGGCCAGGTTGC
>SKVE01000378.1 GCA_007129635.1 Planctomycetaceae bacterium | reverse complement strand
ACCGAGCGTCCGCAGGACAAGCCGTTCTTCTACTTCGTCTCGTTCAACGCGATCCATGGTCCGCTGGAAGAAATCCCTCGTTATCGGGACCGATACGATAAGCGAGCTGCGGCGTTGAAATGCCTGGACGATGCGGTCGGGCGGATCGTCGGCGCGATCGACCAGCACGGTTTGAGTCGCGACACACTGGTGATCTTCACCAACGACAACGGCGGGCTGACGGAACAGGTCAACCGCCCGTTGCGTGGTACGAAGAACACCACTTACGAAGGCGGAATCCGTGTGCCCTGCGTCTTCCGCTGGCCGGGCAAGATCCCGGCCGGCCAGGAGCAGGACGAGATGATGCACGTGGTCGACCTGTTCAACACGTTCGTCACTTTGGCGGGCGGTTCGTTGGAACAAGAACGCCCACTGGACGGCATGGATATGACCGGCATGATCTTCGATGGCCAGCCGAGTCCGCGGGACGAGATCATCATCGAAGTCGCTGGCAGCGTACGATTGCCCAGTATCCGCCGAGGAGATTTCAAGCTGGTGGGCGATACCCTGTTTAATCTGGCGGTCGATCCGAGCGAGACCACGGATATCGCCGACCAGCACCCGCAGGTGGTCGAACAGTTGAAAAAGCGGCTGGCGGAGGTCGCCAAAGAACGGCCGCCGCTGGGCGAATTGCCGTTGCTGATGGATCCGGCCCTGCCTTACGTTTACGGACAACAGGAGAATCGTAATGCGCCCCAGTGGCTGAAGCGGCATGTTCGAGCGATCCGGGCGACCCAGCGTCAACATTGGCCGCCCGGCGAAACGCCATGGCCGCAAGCACCGGGAAAAGATGGCGTCATCATCTATACCGGCGATGGCCGCTAAGCGACCACGCAGCAATAAGTTGTTCCGTTCCAAAGTAGTAGGCACACTCCGTGTGCCGTAACCAGCGGACGGCACACGGCGTGTGCTTGCTGCAATTTGCTCAGATTACTTCTGCGAGGTCGCGAAGCCGGCAAACCGCCGGGCACTACCGAACTCCGTAAAAAGGATCTCCCATGAAACGTCTTGTGCTGCTGGTTTCCTGGCTGGCATCTGTCTGGTTGTGCGACATCGGAACGTGGGCGGTCGCCGACCAGCCTGCGGCGACCAACGTCGTATTCATTATCTCGGACGATCTAAAGGCCAGCGTGCTGGGCTGTTATGGCAACCCGGTCTGCGAGACGCCCCATATCGATCGGTTGGCCGCACGGTCGATGGTATTCGATCGCGCCTACTGTCAGGGGACCGCATGTGCTCCGTCCCGCACATCGTTGATGTTCAGTCGCTACTTTGGTGACCGAGGCATCTCGATGGGGGAAAACTTTATCCGACATGGGCATCACAGTACTCGAGTCGGCAAGATTTTTCACATGCGGGTGCCGGGCGACATCATCCCCGGAACCGATGGCCAGGACGTGGCCGACTGCTGGACCGAGCGGTACAACATGCCGGGGTTGGAAGCGCATACGCCGGGTGATTACGCCTGCTTGAACTTGGACATCTTCTCCACGGACCTGGAGAATCGCCAATCCACGGCCATGCCGCATCGGATGTTTGTCACAGTCAGCTACGAAGGCGATGGTTCCGACCAACCGGATTGGAAAGCGGCCACCAAGTCGATCGAGTTGCTGCAGCGATACAGCCAGCAGCAGCAGCCTTTCTTCCTGGCCATCGGATTCATTCGGCCTCATTATCCTAGCGTCGCACCGGTCCAGTACTTTGACCGGTACCCCCACGAGGAAATCGAACTGCCCTTCGTGCCCGAGGGCCATTTGGACGAGATCCCTGCGGCGGGTATCTCCCGTTCGAATTCTCAGCAGAGCGGGATCGATCGGTTTCCGGAAAACCAGCAGCGGATGTGGGCCGCCTATTATGCCACGGTGACGTTTCTGGACGACCAGGTCGGCCGAGTCTTGGACGAAATCGATCGTCTGGGACTGGCCGACACCACGGCGATCGTGTTTACCAGCGACCACGGCTACCACCTGGGCGAGCACACGTTCTGGCAGAAGACGAATCTGCGTGAGGAAGTGATCCGAGTGCCCTTGATGATTTCGGCCCCCGGACTGGCACCCGGCCGGTCGGATTCGATTGTCGAGTTGATGGATATCTACCCGACGTTGTGCGCGTTGACGGGCATCGCGACTCCACCGACGGTCCAGGGTAAAAACCTGATCCCGGTGCTGCGGGATCCAACGGTTTCGGTACGGGATGCGGCGCTGTCGATCGTTCGCAACGGGCATTCGCTGCGCTGCCCGCGTTGGGCCTACATGCGGTACCAGGACGAGTCCGAGGAATTGTACGACATGGACGCCGATCCCCAACAGTTCCGCAATCTGGCTCGACGCGACGGCCACGAAACGATCCTCCAGGATTTCCGTCAGCGGTTACAGGCCATCCTGGCCGACGCGTCGCCGACAGCTCCGAAGAAAGCTAAGCCGAAGGGACAACCATGAACGGGACGCATTTTGGACTGATCTTGCTGCTGGCCGGTGTCGGCCAGGCCTCGGCCCCAGCCGCCAAGCCGCATATCGTGCTGGTGATGGCCGATGACATGGGCTGGGGGCAGACCGGCTATCGCGGGCACCCCATCTTGCAGACGCCTCATCTGGATGCGATGGCCAACGCCGGGCTCAGGTTCGAACGTTTCTACGCTGGTGCGCCCGTTTGTTCTCCGACGCGAGCCAGTGTATTGACGGGTCGAGCCAACGATCGCACGGGCGTGTTGGCGCATGGTTATGCGTTGCGGCAGCAGGAGCGGACCATCGCCCAGGCCTTGCAGCGATCCGGCTATGTCACCGCGCATTTCGGGAAATGGCACCTGAACGCTCTGCGCGGTCCCGGCGCACCCATCCTGGACTCGGATGATTACCACCCCGGTCGATTCGGCTTCGCTCACTGGGTTTCCGTGACCAACTTTTACGACATGGATCCCTTGATGAGCCGTAATGGTCAGATCGAAGCCTTGGAGGGAGATTCGTCCGAAATCGCCGTCGATGAAGCGATCGAGTTTTTTCAGCAGCATCGGGACAGTGGACGGCCGTTATTGGCGGTCATCTGGTACGGCACGCCTCACAGCCCTTTTCGAGCGTTCCCTGAAGACGTGGCCCCATTCACTGACTTGGACCAGGATTCGGCCCACCATCACGGCGAACTGGTCGCCATGGATCGCAGCATCGGTACCTTGCGGCACGCGTTGCGACGGCTGAAGATGGCCGACAACACGTTGCTGGTCTTTTGCAGCGACAACGGGGGCCTGCCGAGAATCCAACCGGAAACCGTGGGCGGTTTGCGAGGTTTCAAGGGTTCGGTTTATGAAGGCGGTTTGCGCGTGCCCGGGATCATCGAATGGCCCGGGGTGATCCGGCCGGGTATCACCGATTTCCCCGCCAGCACGATGGATCTGTTCCCGACGATTGCCGACATTCTGGATCTGCCGGACGATGTGTTCATCCAACCGGTCGATGGGATCAGTCTCCGACCTTTGTTCGCGGATCGATCGATCCAACGAACCGAGCCGATCCCCTTCCGGTTCGGTTTCCAGGGCGCGTCGATCGACAATCGCTACAAGCTGCTGACCCGCGACTGGCGGAAAGACGAATTCCAGTTGTACGACCTGGTGAACGATCCCGCGGAGACTCAGGATATCGGCAGCCAGCATCCGCAGCGATTGGCGCGCATGAAGCGGCAGTGGCTGGCCTGGAGCCAGTCGGTCGATGCCAGTTTCGCTGGCCGGGATTATCCCGAGGGCGAACTGAACCCGCCCGATCCCGAGCCGCAATTCTGGTACGAGACGCCGGCCTATGCTCCGTTTTTTCCGAAGTGGAAAGAACGTTGGGAGTTTCGGACCCATCTGGAGCGTCGCGGCAAGGCGAAGAAGTCGCCGGCGGCAAAACCGCCCGCCACGAAGATCGTCCCCAAAGCGACGGTGGATCAACCGTAGCCCTCCGGATCGTTTGGCCCTCGCCGCCGAGGCCACTCGTTTTTCGATCGCACCTCAGCCTCAGAAGGAAGACGCCGTGTACCGTTCGCCGCATCGTTTTCGCGGTGCGCGCTGTTATCAGGGGGGGGCGCGCATAAGGCAGGGGGGGGCGCGCGTGCATGGCGTGGGGGCGCACGGGAAGTGGGTGGGGGCGCAAAAAAACGTGCCGTCCGTTGCGTGTGGAGCTGCCGTTCGTACCGTGCGCCGAAGCCGTCCGACCCGAGGATCAGGCAGCGGGCAGCGGGCGAGCGGCGATGCCGCTGACCTCGGTTTGCGGGCCGACCGTCACGGTGGTCGTGTGCGTCAGAGGATAACGCTGCAAGATCGCGTGAACGTCGTCGCGCGTGATCTGCTGGTACCGGTCCATCGTCTGCCGGACGGTGCGGTAGACGCGGTGCTGCAGCCAGTTGTTGCCGACCGAAAACAGCCGGTTCGCCGGTCGTTCGCTCTGCAACACCAGGTGCGAAAGGATCTTGCTCTTGGCCTGCCGAAGTTCCTCGTCGGTCACCCCGTCACGCTCGGCTTGCTCGATGATCCGTCGCACGGTATCCAGATTCGCCTGGGTGTCCTCGGGCGCACAGCTCAGGTAGGTCATGAACAGACCGGTACCCTGAAATTCGTACGATCCCAAGGCGGCGGATTCGGCCAGGCCGGTATCGAGCAATTCCCAGAACATCCGGCTGCCGCTGTCATCGCCCAGCACGGTCCCCAGCACTCGAGCGGCATATCGATGATCGTCCTCGACCGCCGGACCGTTGGCGATCTGGACGATGTACTGCTGGACGGACGATTCCTTGTAGTACACTTCCAGTCCTTGATGATCGGCAGCGGGCAGAATCTGCCGCGGCGCTTCGAAGGGTTCCCAAGCGCCGCAGCAGCGGTCCAGTTGTTCGACCAGTCGCGGAAAATCCACGCGTCCTGTCAGGGCAACCACGATGTTGCTGGGGCTGTACCGGCTGCGGAAATAGTCCAGCATCTGCTGACGAGTCAGTGCCGAGACACTTTGCGTGCTGCCCAGAACGATCCGCCCCAGCGGATGCGACTGGAAGTGGGCGACCATGCAGCGGTCGTGCGCACCATAAGGCGGCTGGTCATCGTACTTGGCGATCTCCTCCAGGATCACCTTCTTTTCCATCGCGAAATCCTCCTCGCGCAGCGAAGGCCGGAGGATGTCACTCAACAACGCAACCGCCTGGCTCTGGTATTCGGGCAGGAAGGCCGCGTAATAGGCCGTTTGCTCCTCGGTCGTGAACGCGTTGGACATCGAACCGATCTCGTCCAGTTCGCGATTGACGTCCGCAGCGGACCGAGTCGGCGTCCCTTTGAAGACCATGTGCTCCAAAAAGTGACTCACGCCGTTCAACTGGTCAGTCTCGTCCCGCGATCCGGCCTTGACGAAGAAGCCCAGGGCGGTCGAGTACGCCTGCGGATTGCATTCGGCGATGATCTCCAAACCGTTATCAAGTTTGTGCTGACGAAATTCCAAAGGGGATCTCCAAAGGCTTCACGCCCAAAGTAGCAAGGGTGAAATCACTCGGCGGATGCTCGGCCAGGTAGCGGTTGATGCTCTCGCAGCTCAGCCCATCCAGGATACCGACCAGCTCGTCCATCGTTCGGACTCGCCCCAAATGATACCAGTCGGCCGCGACCGAGGTGCTGCGCGACGAACTGGATTCCTGCTGCATCACCAGCCCGCTCTTGATCTTGGCCTTCAGCCGCGCCAGTTCGTCCTCTCGGATGCCATCGGCCAGCTTGATCAATTCCGCCAGCAACACGTCCAGCGTCTCCTGGGCTCGCTCGGTGCTGGTTCCCGCGTAACACATCACGCTGCCACGATCCCGCAGCGAATGGCACGAGGCGAACACGGCGTAGGCCAAGCCTCGGTTCTCGCGGACTTCGGTAAACAGCCGGGAACTCATCCCGTCGCTCAATACCCCCACCGCGCCGCGAGCTTGGAAATAGTCGGGGTGCGAGTAGGGCACGCTGGCGTATCCGATGCCGATATGCGTCTGGCTGGATTCGACGGAGACGTGCCGACAGGTTTCCGATGTCGGTGTCGGGACGGCCATGGCGGCTTGACGCGGCTGCCAATCGCCGAACATGCGTTCGACCTGCGCCAACAGTTCGGGCCACTGGACATTGCCCGCAACGCTCAAAATCGCGCCGTTGGGCCGATACGTCCCATGAAAAAACGATTGGACATCGTCCGCCGTCGCGGCTTGGACCCCGGCGAATTCGCCGCAGGACTTGCGGCCATAAGGGTCCCCGTAACGCATCTGCCGCAATTGGTGAAAGACGCGTTGCGGCAGATCATCCTCCAGCGAGCGGATCTCCTGCGTGCAGACCAATCGAGCATCTTCGAACTGGTCTTCCGGCAAGAGCGGGCACTGGACCACGTCCGCATAGATCTGCAACGCCTCGATCAGGCTGTCTGCCGGCATGGCACCGCCAAAACTCGTGTGGGCGTTGGCGACCGAAGCCGAGGTGTCGGCACCCAACAGCTCCAGATCGTTGATGAACTGGCGGCTGTCCCGCGAGCCACAGCCACGCTGGACCATCTCGCCAACCAAGTTCGCCAATCCCAGACGCTCGCCAGGATCGTAGTTGCAACCGGCCGGAACCAACAACGCAAACGCAGCCGATTCGAGCCACGACATCGGCTCGGCCAATAACACCAGGCCATTGTCGAATGTGTGATGATGGATCGACTGGTTTTCCATGCGTCGCAGGACCTTCCAATATGGGGTAAAGGTGGAAGAGCATAACGCGCGGGTCAAGCAAACGCAACCTGTGCTGTCTTGTAGACCACACAGGTGCGCCGGAACCCCAGCCGACGATACAGACGATGGGCTGCTTGATTGCGAGCCGTGACCTCGAGATTCACCCAACAAACGCCTGCCAGGCGAAAGCCGGCGAGTGATTGCCCCAAAAGATACGTGCCCAGGCGCTGCCCCCGGTGTTCTGGTGCGATTCCCACGTTCTGCACCGATCCGTTGAGCGAATCGGTGCGGATCCCCTGGATCGTCCCGCAGGCAATGGGCCGCCCGTCCGGCGAACGCCGATACTCCAGCAGCCAGGTGGCCTGAGGAACGAATTCGCGACGAGCCGTAATCTCTCGCATCAACCGCAGGCAGCCCTCGCGGCTGCCCAGCGAGGGGAATACCAGGGCGTCCAGCTCTTCCGCAAAGGCTCGATATTTCGCCTCGACATGCGCCTGCAAACAGGATTCGTCCCACGGGCGGACCGTGTAGCCGGGCGGTAATTCACCGAACGCTCGCTCCAGCTTCCGTAAATCGAGCTGCATTTGGTAACGCTTGAAATAGGTCAATCCCATCGCCGATATGACCTTCCCGACAGTTGTTCCTTTATTCTCCTAGCTGATCCACACCGCAGAAATCACCAAATTAACGGGAAGCGATGCCCATACCAAGATACCTGCCCGGACTCGGGGAAATTTTTTCCAAAATTTTTTTCCGAGATCGCCAATAGGCACCCGAAGGTGCTGTGCTCGATTATTAGGCAAACCACACACTGCGTAAACTTTTTGCAGCGATGCGCAATTCCTGGCACAGGGGGCTCGTCGTCGTAAGTGCAAGCAGTGCAAGCACATGCATGCTGCTCTTGACGGCAAACAGCGAAATCCTGTAAACCGACATTCCGCGATGGGAGGCTCCACCGAGTCTCCTGCGACCCAAGGATTGAAGCCAAATTACAAGGAAGGAGAGCAGTCATGATGGAGGTTGCCGAAAGAACGAGATTTGAGGACCGAGTGCAAACGGTCAGGGACACCCTGCAGGAACGTCCCAACGGCCAGACGGACTGGGTTGCCTTCTACCGCGAGATTCTAGGCGTTGGAGGACTATTGGACGAGCTGTTCGGGACCGGTGAGCACCGCCAACTTTTTGAGCGAACCGAAGAATATGCGCTGATTCAACAGATGGTTGCCAAGCTGCGAGAGAAGAGCAAAATGGCTCGCGACAATGGCGACGAATCGACTCGGGTGATCACCGTTCGGTTGCCAGAGAGTTTACACGAGGCATTGCTGAGCGAAGCCTATCATCACAAGACCAGCATGAACCAGTTGTGCATTTCGAAGCTGCTGCAGGTCATCGCGGGTGAACTGGTCCCTTCGGACCTGAAACGTCGCAATAAAGAACGCGCTGCTCGGACACGATCGACGCGACGCGCTGCCGCCGAGCAGAACCAGCAGAACGAGCAGAACCAGCAGCCCGAGGTGCGACCGGTCGAGCCGACGGAGGAAGTCCAGCCGAATCCGCTGGCAGTGGGTGGAGTGCCGCGATCCCATTCATTCACCGACAGCATGACCGGTGGTCGCCCGTTCTGAAGGAACGTGCTACCTACGGCCTGACCGGCGGATCAGCCGCCGAGCCGCAGATCAGATCGGCCCAACCGCCGAATCGGCTCGGCGAAGCCCACAAAAACATCACCCGCCCCCGTCTGGCTCGACCAAGACGGTCAGCACTAGGCCGGACAGCCGGTAGGTCAGCCCGGCGGGTTCCAGCAGGGTTTGGAGCAATTCGTCAAGCGTCACCTCCTTGACTTGGAACGACACGCGGCGATCAAGTCTGCCCTGCGTCTGCGGGTCCAGTTCGACTTGCAGCCCCAGTTGCGAGGCCAGAGCCTGAGTCACCGGTCCGACCGGTTGGTTTTGGACCTCCAGCGTGTACCGCACTTCGCTGCCCGGGGTCGCCGGTTGTTTGGACGGGCGATCTTTTTCCGGGGGACTCTGCCAGGGCTTCGTCTCAGGCAATCCAGCGACTCGATCCTCGATTTCCGCAACCGGCAACGGAACCAGCCGGATCAAAGGTGCTCCGTCGACCGGCTGGAAAGTCAATCCGAACCCGGCCAGCAGAAGACTCATGTGTTCGGCGAAATCCAGGGGCGGCAGATCGGCGGCTGACCACAGATCGTGAGGCACCCGTTCGAGACCCTCGATTTCCAATTGCGATCGTTTTCCCAGATCCTGGATCAGTTGTCTGGGTTCTGCCAATTCCGGCCAGGCGGCGGGTCGTGCGGTGAACAGACGTTTCGCCAAGGCCGGCGGCCAACGTTGGATCTCGCTTCGCCGCGACTCGATCGCCTCTTCCAGCACCTGGGTTGTCGGGCGTGGTCCGAGAAAGATGACGGGGCCCACGCGGCAGACGCCGATCTGCAGCGAATCCGCCAGACGCCGGATCACGACGCGTAACGGTTGGTTCTGGACCGACAAATCGATGGGCTGCCCCGGATCGATTCGACGATCCAGGAAAATGGCAACACGTTGGCTGCGGGCCAAGCTACCCAGGGCTCGCCGCAACGGATTGGCCCCCCAATGCAACGATTCGATGGGCGAATCCATCTGCTGATCGAAACGCGATCCGGTGAGCCAGTCGAATTCGTCTGCAGGCATTGCTGGCGTTGCCAGCATTGTCCACCCGCCCAAGACCACGATCGAGATCAGCAAAGTTGGTGACGTCTCGCGTCTGGTCGAGTGCGATCGATCCGGTAAAGGTTCATTTTTCGGCATTTCAGGAATTACCTTCCCCGTAGTCACGTCTGGCTTGAACAACGTGATCATTTTCACCCAAACCGCATCGCAGAGAAAGTAGGCGAATTCTCCCCGACGGGGCTCGGTGCCCATTGCTGTCTCAGGGCGACGCGATTAGACTCGAATAAATGTGATCGTCCCAGCCCTAGAACCCTACCGGAGAGCAATCCAAGGTGACAGCCAATAATCGTATCCCGCTGATCGATCGATGCTACCTCAGCTTTCTGGACGATGAAGACGCAGCGGCGTTCATCCGCAAGGTGTCTCAGTATTACCTTCCCGCCACGCTGCAGCGATTGGCCGGTTACGGTCAACGGCTGTCGCGCCGCGGCGCCGTGCTGGCCTTGGGTTTTCTGGGCGATTACAGCGCCAATCCGGTGCTGGGCCGCGCGCTTCACGACAGCGACCGTGCCGTTCGCGTCTTGGCAGAGAATGCGATCCGTGAAGTTTGGTGCCGCGACGGTACGGAGCATCAGCGGCAGCAACTCGCGATCTTGATCCGGCTGAATGACGGATTTCAGTTCGAGGAGTCATTGGAGCTGGCCAGTCTGCTGATCCAGCAGGCGCCGCGGTTCGGCGAAGCGTGGAATCAACGAGCCATCGCGCATTACCGGTTGGGCCAATTCGAAGCGGCGGCCAACGATTGCCAACAGACGATCGAATTGAACCCCTACCACTTCGGTTCGATCGTGGGCATGGCTCATTGCTATCTGGAGATGGGCGAAGGATTCGCGGCCTTGGATTGTTTCCGTCGCTCGGTCGAAGTCAACCCGAGCCTGGAAGCTGTTCGCGGCCAGATCGAATT
>SKVE01000584.1 GCA_007129635.1 Planctomycetaceae bacterium | reverse complement strand
GTGTGCCGTAAACCACTGACCGCACACTCCGTGTGCCGTAAACCGCGAACCGCACATGGAGTGTGCCGTAAACCGCGAACCGCACATGGAGTGTGCCGTAAACTGCGAACCGCACATGGAGTGTGCCGTAAAACAGCGGACGGCACACGGAGTGTGCCTGCTACAATTTGTTCAAGTTATTTCTGGGCGGCTCAACCCGCCCGTTGCATTTGCCGGGCTTTACAGCAGGTGTCGAGCCTTGATTTCCAGGTACTGGTTGACCAGCGGGGCGGTCATCTCTTCGGGGAATACGTCCAAGGAAAGCACGCCCTTGTGCTGCAGGTCGGTCAGTACCTGGTGCCGCCAGTTCAGAATGTGCGCGGCGGCCGCCGCTCGGTACAGGGCCGCGCCCTGCGGTTGAAGGTCCGCAGCCGCATCGAATAACTGGTGGTCGCGCATCAGGATGCCCAGCGGAAGATGGCGGCCGACCAGCGTGCTGAGATATCGTTCGATCTGGTGAGCGTTCACTTCGTCGATGACATTGGTCATCAACACGACCAGCGACCGCTTCTTGCAGTGCGATGCCAGATGAAAAAACGCCTGGTCGTAGCGTGATTCCACCAGTTGAGGAAACCGGTTGAACGACGCGTGCAGCAGACGATTCATCTGGCTCATCCCGCCTCGCGGCGGGACAAAATTATGGATCTCGTCGGAAAAACAGATCAGCCCGACAGCATCGCCTTTTTGCAACGCGACGTAGCTGAGCATCAGCATGGCATTCAGCGAATGGTCCAGCAGGCTGAGTCCGGCGGCCTGGTTGGTCATCATCCGCCCGCAGTCCAGTAGAAAGATGATCCGCTGACTCTGGCTGGTCTGATAGTCCTTGACGGTCAGCCTGTTGCGCCGCGCGGTCGTGCGCCAGTCGATATGCTTGTAGTTATCGTCCGGCGTGTAATCGCGCAAACGTTCGAAGTCATGGTCCTGGCCCACCCGTCGCATGCGCCGCACCCCCATGAGACTCAACCGATTGGTCCGCGCCAAAATGGCGTATTCGCTTAACTGCTTCATGTCCGGATAGACGTGCAGCACGGACGACGCAGGATAGGTCAAGTACCGCTGCCACAATCCCAAACGGCTGCGGACCCGCAGGTAGATGTGTTCCATCCGGAACGAACCGCGGCGACTGGCTCGGATTTCGTAGTGCAGCGTCACGCGGCTGCGCGGCGGCAGACGCCGCACCAATTCATCCGGCGTGGCGGTGAACTCCTGAGGCACATCGTCGCGAATCGCCATGTGCCAACTGCGGGACGAGCGGTTGACGATCGTCACGGTGACCGGGTGCCGTTGCTGAATGGATACGATGCGCAGCGTCGAACGTTCGGCATGCAACGATCGGGCCGATGGTAAGGTGATCAGATCCGCGACGGCGGCGACCAGCAGAGCCACATCGATCGTCACCACCACCAGAAAGATCTCCGGCCAAAACAGCGTGCCCAGCGAAAGCACGGCCGGGGCGATCAACAACACGACCAGGGGCGTGTGGGGATAGATCTGTCTCCAGTACGCGAGCAGCGCCAATGGCGTCAGCAGCAGAGCCAGCATCAGCCACGGAAGCGACTGCAACCAGACCGCGCTGTCCAGCAACCAGGGAAACCACCCGTCCACAACCATGTCCTCTACAACCGGGGAACCTCGACCGAGCGGATCAATTCCGTCAACAACTCATCGACGTTCCGCCCCTCGACCTCCGCTTCGGCCGTCAAAATCACTCGATGACGCAAGGCCGCCCGCGCCAGTTGCACGACGTCGTCCGGCACGGCATAGTCGCGGCCGGCAAAGGCAGCCAACGTTCGCGCCGCTTGCATCAGGGCGATCCCGGCTCGAGGCGACGCGCCCATGTGGAACTGCGGCCAGCGCCGCGTCAGACGCACAAGTTGGTTGATATAGTCGATCAACCGCCCGTCCACCCGGATATCGCTGCTGGCTCGGGTGATCCGCATGATCTCCTCGGGGTTCGTGACGGGCGAGACCTGGGACATCAACCGCTGGTTCAGATCGATCTGCAGGCTGTGCATCTCCAGAATCCTGGCCTCCTCCTCCGCCTGCGGATAATCGGCGACCAACTTGAACATAAACCGGTCCAACTGGGCCTCCGGCAGGTTGTAGGTGCCCTCGGATTCGATCGGATTCTGAGTCGCCATGACCAGGAAAGGCCGTTTCAATTCGTGGCTCTTCCCATCGACGGTCACCCGGTACTCCTGCATGATCTCCAGCAAGGCCGCGTGCGTCTTGGCCGGGGACCGATTGATCTCGTCGGCCAGCAGCAATTGGGTGAAAACGGGTCCAGGCCGGAAGCGGAATTCCTGCTGCTTCAAATCGAAGATCGGTGCCCCCGTGATGTCCGACGGCATCAGATCGGCCGTGAACTGGATTCGCCCAAATTCGCAGCCCAACACTCGACCCAACACGCGGACGAACAGCGTCTTGCCCAACCCGGGTACGCTCTCGATCAGAATATGCCCGCTGGAGAACAACGCCACCAACGATCCCACAACCAGCTCGTGCTGGCCGATGTACACCTTCGAGATCTCGTCGGTGATCCGCTGGAACAGACGACCCGTTTCCGTGTTGCTGCCCGCCGAGGGTAACCGCTGGGCCTCGGAGATCACCTGGGCCGTCGCTGGCGGGAGTGGACTGCTGGAGT
>SKVE01000972.1 GCA_007129635.1 Planctomycetaceae bacterium | reverse complement strand
AGGTGAATCGGAATCTCTTCGGCGGGCAAGCCCTGGTTCCAGAGTTCGGCAACGGCACGAACCGGAATGGATGTGCCTTCGATGATCGGCTCGCCACCGTGAATCGCCGCCACTTTCGTAATGCGAGCATCTTTGACAGGACTCGAGACCGTCATCTTAGTATTCTCCGCACGAGGGTCACGTGAAGTTTGACCAAATACGCAATGGCTGACGAAACGTAAGCGTCCTTGATTTTAGGACCGGTTCGGCGAGTGGTCAACGTGCATTGGTCCGTGGAGACAATATCGCCGCACCCACTTGAGCCTCATCCGCCTCGGGCAACCGCTCTCAGAAGGGTCCTGATCCGATACTCGCCGCCCCGGTTGGTAAAAACGGGGCGGAGCGTTACAATCCCTGGTTTGGTTTTGCAAACGAATCCGCCGAACGACGCGAATGGGCGGTTCGACGTCTCTTTTGTGCCCCTGCGAGAAGGTTTCATGCCCCGTTATAATCCTGCGATCATCGAGCCGAAATGGCAGCGATATTGGGAAGACAATCGCACGTTCCGAGCACCAGATCTGCCCACGAGTGAAAAGCTGTACGTGCTGGACATGTTCCCTTACCCCAGCGGCGACGGATTGCACGTGGGGCATCCCGAGGGTTATACGGCAACCGACATCGTCTGCCGCTTCGAGCGGATGCGGGGCAAAAGCGTCCTGCATCCGATGGGATTCGATGCGTTTGGATTGCCTGCCGAAGAACATGCCATCAAGACGAATACCCCGCCGCGGGCTTCGACCGAAAAGAACATCGCCACGTTTCGTCGGCAACTGAAGATGCTGGGGTTCAGCTACGACTGGGATCGCGAACTGGCCACCACGGACATCGATTACTTTCGTTGGACTCAATGGATCTTTCTGGTGATCTTCGACACCTGGTTCGATCCGCAACAGCAAAAGGGCCGCCCGATCGCCGATTTGCCGATCCCCGACCGGGTGACGGCCGCCGGTACGGAGGCCGTGCGACAGTATCAGGACCAGCACCGGCTGGCCTACCAGGCCGACGCGTTGGTCAACTGGTGTCCGGCGTTGGGCACGGTGCTGGCCAACGAGGAGGTAAAGGACGGCAAGAGCGAGCGAGGCGACCATCCGGTCGAACGGCTCCCGTTGCGGCAGTGGATGCTGCGGATCACCGCCTATGCCGATCGGCTGCAGCAGGATCTGGACCCATTGGACTGGTCCGAAGGCATCAAGAACATGCAGCGGGAATGGATCGGTCGGAGTACGGGCGCCGAGGTGGATTTCTACATCGGGTCGCAAGACGGTCATCAGGCCTGGCGATCGGCTCGTGCGGCCAGCGGCTATCCGACTCAACCGGGTGACGATGTGCTGCGGGTCTACACGACGCGCCCCGACACCCTGTACGGCGCCACCTACATGGTCATCGCCCCCGAACACCCGTTCGTCCAGCGTTTGACCACCGATCCCCAACGCGATGCGGTGCAAGCGTACTGCGTTCGAGCTGCAGCGCGCAGCGATCGAGACCGCCAGGAAGACAAAGAGAAGACGGGCGTTTTTACCGGCTCGTTCGCCATCAATCCTGTCAACGGCCAACCGATCCCGATCTGGATCGCCGATTACGTGCTGATCAGCTACGGGACCGGGGCCATCATGGCCGTGCCGGCTCACGATACCCGCGACTTCGAATTCGCTCAGAAGTTCGACATTCCGATCGTTCCCGTCGTCGATCCGGGTCAGGAAGCAACGCTCGACCGTCAGGCGGTTTTAGACGGTCGCGTCTGTTTTCCTGGCGACGGTTTGGCGATCAACTCGGGCCCCTACACCGGGTTGACCACGGCCCAGTTCAAGACGCGGATCACCGACGACTTGGCGTCGGCTGGCGTCGCGCGGGGGGCGGTCAACTACAAACTGCGCGATTGGCTGTTCAGCCGCCAGCGATTCTGGGGCGAACCGTTCCCGATCCTGCACGAATTGGACGCCGACGGTCAGCCGACCGGGATGCTGCGAGCCGTCGCACCGGAGGATCTTCCGGTCGACCTGCCGCATCTGGACGACTATCGGCCGCACGGTCGTCCCGAGCCGCCGCTGGCCAAAGCGCCCGACGAATGGCTGTACCCGGTGATCGATGGCGTGCGTTACCGCCGCGAGACCAACACCATGCCGCAATGGGCCGGGTCGTGCTGGTATTATTTGCGGTTCATCGATCCGAAAAATCTCGAGGCGCTGGTCGATCCCGAGAAAGAACGCGTCTGGATGCCGATCGATCTGTACGTGGGGGGCGCCGAGCATGCGGTGCTGCATCTTCTGTACGCCCGCTTCTGGCACAAGGTGCTGTACGACCGAGGTTACGTCAGTACTCGCGAACCCTTTCAGCGGCTGGTCAACCAGGGGATGATCCTGGGGGAAATGGAATACACCGGATACCAGCGGGAAGACGGCACCCGGGTTTCCTCGCCGGATGTGGGCAAGAACGCCGCAGGTACGCTGGTCGACCGAGCGTCGGGCGCTGCGGTGCGCGAGGTCAAATTGGATGCCGAGGACGTCGAAAAATCGGGCGAGAGCTTCGTGCTCCGCAGCGATCCGACGGTGCGGGTCGACAGCCGAGCTTTCAAGATGTCCAAGAGCCGCGGCAATGTCATGAACCCCGACGAGATCGTCCAAGACTACGGCGCCGATGCGCTGCGGCT
>SKVE01000888.1 GCA_007129635.1 Planctomycetaceae bacterium | reverse complement strand
CGTGAACCATTTCGTCCAAGCTGGGTGTGATCAGGCCGGACAAACCGATGATGTCCACGTTCTTTTCGACGGCTTGCTGCAGGATCCGATCGGCCGGTACCATCACTCCCAAATCGATGACCTCGTAGTTGTTACAGCCCAGCACGACGCCGACGATGTTCTTGCCGATGTCATGCACATCGCCCTTGACCGTCGCCATCAGCACTCGGCCGCGGGTATCCTGAGCCGCCTGGCCCGCATCGGCCTTTTCCTGAGCCATGAACGGTTCCAGGTACGCGACGGCCTTCTTCATGACGCGAGCCGATTTGACCACCTGAGGCAAAAACATTTTGCCCTCGCCGAACAGATCGCCCACGTAGCTCATCCCCTCCATCAGCGGGCCTTCGATGATCTGCAGGCAACGGTCGTAGTGTTGTCGAGCTTCCTCGACATCCTGTTCGACGAATTTATCGATTCCCTTGATCAACGCGTGTTTCAGACGCTCGGCCAACGTAGCGTCTCGCCAAGCCAGGTCTTCCTTCTGCTCGCGTTTCTCGTGCGAGCGAAACTGCTCTGCGAGATCTACCAACCGTTCCGTGGCATCCGCGCGGCGGTTCAGCAGCACGTCCTCGACTCGCTCGAGCAGATCGGGCGGGATCGATTCGTACACGGTCAACTGGCCCGCGTTGACGATCCCCATATCCAGGCCGGCGCGGATCGCGTGGTACAAGAACGCCGCATGGATGGCTTCGCGGACCGCATCGTTCCCGCGGAAGGAAAACGATACGTTGCTGACGCCCCCCGAAATTTTGACGTTCGGGCAGACTTGTTTGATCCGCTGCGTGGCTTCCAGGAAGTTCACCGCATAGTTATTGTGCTCGTCGATCCCCGTCGCCACCGTCAGGATGTTCGGGTCGAAGATGATGTCCTGCGGTGGAAACCCGACTTGTTCCGTCAGGATCTGGAAGGCACGTTGGCAGATCCGCACCTTTTCGTCCGTCTCGGTCGCTTGGCCGGCTTCGTCGAAAGCCATCACCACCACAGCGGCGCCGTAACGCCGGACCAACCGGGCTCGGCGAACGAATTCCTCCTCGCCGTCCTTCAAGCTGATCGAATTGACGATCGCCTTGCCCTGGACACATTTCAACCCGGCCTCCAGCACCGACCATTTGGAGCTGTCGATCATCAGCGGGACGCGGCAGATATCGGGTTCGGCTGCGATCAGGTGCAAGAATCGGGTCATCGCCGCTTCGCCTTCCAGCAGATCGGCATCCATATTGATGTCGATCACGTTCGCCCCACCCTCGATCTGCTGGCGAGCGACATCCAACGCGGACTCGTAATCTTCGGCCTCGATCAGACGAGCGAACTTTTTGGAACCGGTCACATTCGTCCGTTCACCGATCATCAAGAAATTGCTCTCCGGACGTAGGACGAACGCGTCCTGGCCGCTCAGCCGCATCCACGGCTCGAGCACCGGTCGTTGCCGCGGCGGCTGGCCCCGGACCATTTCCGTAAACGCGCGGATGTGTTCCGGCGTGGTCCCGCAACAGCCGCCCACAATATTCAACCAGCCCTCGGCGACAAATTCGCGCAGCACGGATACCATCTGCTCGGGCGTCTCGTCGTATCCACCAAATTCGTTGGGCAGCCCGGCATTGGGATGGCAACTGACAAACACCGATGCGATCCGCGATAATTCCTGCACGTACGGACGCATCCGCTCGGGGCCCAACGCGCAATTGATCCCGACACTCAGCAGGTCAAAATGCGAGATGGAATTCCAGAACGCTTCGATCGTCTGCCCCGACAAGGTTCGGCCGCTGGCATCGGTCACGGTGACCGAGGCCATGACCGGAATTCGCTGGCCGCGGTCGATAAAACACTGGTCGATCGCAAACAGGCACGCTTTCAGATTCAACGTGTCGAACGTCGTTTCGGGAAACAGGATATCCACCCCACCATCCATCAACGCCGCCACCTGCTCGTAATAAGCGGCGACCAGTTGGTCGAAGGTGATCGCTCGGTAGCCCGGATCCTCGACCCGCGGCGACATCGACGCGGTTTTCGTCGTCGGACCGATCGAACCCGCGACGAATCGTGGGCGGTCCGGCGTCCGCTGGCGAAATTCGTCCACCGCGACGCGGGCACACGCCGCCGCTGCCAGGTTCAGTTCCCGAACCAGATCCTGCAGATCGAAATCCTCCAACGCCACCGAGGTCGCGCCGAACGTGTTCGTCTCGATGATATCCGCCCCCGCCTCCAGGTAGCTTCGGTGAATGCCTGTCACCAAATCGGGGCGGGTAAGGCACAGCAGGTCGATCAGATTGCGGACCGGCTTATGATAGTCGGCAAAACGCTCGCCACGCACGTCCCGTTCGTCCAGTTCCAAGGTTTGCACCATCGTTCCCATCGCCCCATCCAGCACCAAAACTCGCTGCTGGAGGAGATCTTCGAGGACCGATCGGCCCGTTTAACTGGATGCGTCTGCCATCATGCGCCACAAATGCCTTCACTGAGAATTCCTGTCTTAAAAACCGGGATTATCTTCGCGGTTTTCTCGCCCATCATCAAGCCGTCAACTGCGGTTTCGTCCCCAGGATAACTGCTCGGCCTGCCAGATTGCTCATCCTTCTCTTATAGGCTGCATTTTTCCTAATCGCTAAATCCAACATAACCCCAAAAATCCAGGGAATCCTCAAGACCGG